>NZ_JAKEVN010000104.1:0-15464 GCF_022398505.1 Pseudoalteromonas sp. Isolate3
GTTAGAACTCAATCTGTACGAGTGCCCACACAGATGATTGCTTTATATTGTTAAAGAACGTTGCGACGTTGTCGCTAGGGATGCGTATAATACATCCTTAATTTTTCGAGTCAACACTTAATTTCAAACTTTCTTTCGATAATTTGAAACCGAAGTTTCACTTAACTCTCTGCTACGTTGTTCAGCGTCTTTCGTTGCTGCCCGCCGTGTCAGTGGGGTCGCATTATAGGGAGATGGATTTTTTACGCAAGCACTTTTTTCAATAAAATTTAAAAAAATGTACTGTTCGCTCAGCTTTTGAACTAAACACCCTGAAACTGGGTGTTTTACAATCAAATTAGGGGCCTTTTGATGTATTTCTTTGCTTCGCTGTTACACTAGACTGAGCGCATTTTTAAAATTTAAGGTGAATTTATGACTATCCGTTCTTATAAAGGGATCACTCCGACATTCGATAATAGTGTTTATATTGATGAGTCATCAGTTTTAGTAGGTGATATTTCGCTTGGCAAGGATTCAAGTGTTTGGCCTCTTGTTGCTGCGCGTGGTGATGTTAACTATATCCGTATTGGTGAGCGTACGAACATTCAAGACGGCAGTGTTTTACATTTAACTCGTGCCTCTAAGTCAAATCCAGATGGTTACCCTCTTATAATTGGAGATGATGTCACTGTTGGCCATAAAGTCATGCTACACGGCTGCCAACTTGGTAATCGTATTCTTGTGGGGATGGGTGCAATAGTGATGGACAATGCAATTGTTGAAGATGATGTGATCATTGGTGGTGGTTCATTGGTCCCACCTAATAAGCGTTTAGAGTCAGGTTACTTATATGTAGGTAGTCCGGTTAAACAGGCCCGCCCTTTAACAGAACAAGAGCGCGCCTTTTTAAAAATTTCTGCTGACAATTATGTTCAGCTTAAAGATGAATACTTAGCTGAGAGCTAAAACACCTCGGTTAATTCAATTTGTCCTGCCGAGTTATACTGTTCATCTTCGATCAGTTTCTCGGCGAGCTCTTCGTAATCGAAACGATAAGATTCAAAGTAATTAACTGCGCTGCTTTGGGCGGCAAAATCATACTTGCTGGTATCAATAATACACTCCACCATCAAGCCACTTACTTGAGCAAAGAACACCAACTGCTTTTCATCGGGCTTAAATTCAAGTCGGTCGATAAATTGGATAGCTTGATTCACGCAATTTCTCCTGCTTTAAGCGCGTTCACAATGGGAAGAATTTCTGGCATTTTATTGCGCCATACAAAATAAGCTTGTGCAGCTTGACCAACCAGCATGCCACAACCATCGAGTGTTAAACATGTTGGGTTAATCGACTTAACCCAACTAATGAATGCCGTATCATCATTCGCGTAAAACATATCGTATGCGCACTGGCACTTTGCAACGTGCTGCTGTGCTATACCTGGCAAGTCTCCAGTTACACTACTTGATGTAGAATTGATAACCACATTATAGTTACTTGCTGGGATATCATTTAAACCACAACCTTGCACATCTATCTCCCCCTTAAAATGACTTGCAAGTGCTTGCGCTTTCTCAACGGTACGGTTGGCTATTGTTAAGCTTTCGATTTGTTCATTCAATAATGGTTGAATGACACCTCTCGCCGCACCACCCGCTCCAATAAGAAGTACTCGCTGACCTTTTAAAGTGACATTATTGGCTAAAAGGTCTTTAACCAGCCCTACACCATCGGTGTTATCACCGAGTAAGCGGCCATCTTCGAGTTGTTTAATGGTATTAACGGCCTCGGCTATTTTTGCTTGTTCTGTTAGTTCATCTACCATGGCAAAAGCCTGCTCTTTAAATGGCAAAGTGACATTAGCCCCTTTACCACCAGCAGCGAAAAACCCAGTGACAGTTTTTTCAAATGCATCTGTTGGTGCTAAAATGGCGCTGTATTCGATTTGCTCGTTTAATGATGCAGCAAATTGTGCGTGTATTGCGGGTGATTTCGAATGTTTGATTGGATTTCCAAAAACCGCGTATTTGTCCATAGTGAAGCAACCTCTTCGCCCTGTAGAGCTTTATTAATATTATGATTAAACGACTTTTTTCTAAATCGAAACCAATGCCTGAAACGCCTACCCCAGAAAAAACACCTTATGAAATTATTGGTGGTGAAGCAGGAGCTCGAGCAATTGCAAATCGATTTTACGACATAATGGCCACTGATGAATACGCCAAACCATTATATGATATGCATCCTCAGCCTTTAGATAGAATTCGCCAAGTATTCTTTGAGTTTTTATCTGGCTGGCTGGGCGGCCCCGACCTATTTGTTGAAAAATATGGTCACCCGATGCTAAGAAAGCGTCACATGCCTTTCCCTATTGATCAAGACTTACGTGACCAATGGATGCATTGTATGAATAAAACGCTCGATATCGAAATTGATAACCCACTACTTCGCGAAGGGTTAAGACAATCTTTATCGCAACTCGCCAGCCATATGATCAATCAAAACTAACTAAGCTTTGCGCTATATCAATGTACGCTTTTTTTAAATAAAGATAATAAATTTTCCTTAATTTAGAAAAAGCGTCGTCGCATGAAATCAATCCAATTTAAAATTTATGCCCTGTTGGCACTGACAGGCGTATTGGTATTATTTGCCAGTATATTCAGCAGCGCCCAGCAACAACATGAATTAGCGCAAGATACCGTTGAAAGTAACATAAAACTGCTTGCCGATAATTACTTTGATTCTATTAACACCATGATGCTAACTGGCACTATGGCTAATCGTGAAATTCTGAGTACTAAATTAAGAAGCCACCCTAATATTGAAGATGCCCATATCATACGTAGTCCAATCGTTAATAAAATTTATGGGTCAGGAAATGCCAACCAGGTTGCGACTAACGATACTGAGCGAAAAGCACTGACAGGTACTGAAGCATTATTTATTGATAATCAAAATAGCACGATGACCTATCTGAAGCCTATGTTTGCTCGCAGTGATTATAAAGGCACTAATTGCTTAGGCTGCCATCAAGCGCAGGAAGGTGATGTATTAGGAGTAGTAAAAATTAGTTATTCGTTGGCTGATATTGAGCAAGAAGTATCACAAAACACCTTAATGAATACACTGCTATTAACAGCTATTTTCATTTCTGCATTTTCACTGCTGGCAGTGATGTTTAGAAAAGTATTTATTAAACGCTTGAAAGTCATTAGTCATACTATGCACTTAGCAACCACCAATAAAGATTTAAGCCTCACGATAGACGACAATAATAATGACGAGCTTAGCTCTCTTGCCACCAGCTTTAATCACATGATAGGCGCGTTTAAAGATAATATTGCCCAAGTCTCCCATTCTTCTAAGGTATTGATCCACTCAGCCGAAAGCATTTATGCCTCAGCGGATGCTACCGAGCAAGCGATCTTAAAGCAAAAGCAAGGAACAGACTCTGTCGCTGCCGCCATCAATGAACTCGAAAGTTCATCAAGCGAAGTTAAAAACACCACGCATTTTGCTTCTGAGAAATCAGAACACAGTAACCAACTTGCACAGCAAAGCTTGCATGTTGCAGAGCACACTGAGCAAAGTATCAATCAACTTGCGGCTGATGTTAGAGCGGCCGCCGAGCAAGTAACTCAATTACAAACCCAAACGTTAGACGTTGGTAAAGTACTTGAGGTGATCAGTAGCATTGCTGAACAAACTAACTTACTTGCGCTCAATGCGGCTATTGAAGCCGCCCGTGCAGGAGAAGCTGGTCGAGGATTTGCCGTTGTTGCCGATGAAGTGCGCACTTTGGCAACCCGCACCCATGACTCAACCGACGAAATTCGCCGCACTATAGACAAATTACAAAGTGAAGCGGCACACACCGTTAATACTATGAATAACTCTTGTGAAGAAGCAGACGAGCGTGCAGTCCAAGTTAAGCAAGTAGCTAAAGCATTACGTGATATTTCTTCACAAATGAGTGAGATAAATCAGCTTAACGTGCAAATTGCTGATGCCACTGAACAGCAAAATTTGGCGGCTGAAGAAATTAACCAAAGCGTTATAGCAATTAGTGATAATGCCGAGCACTCATTAGTCGATGCGCATGAAAACCAAAAAGTCAGTGAAGAGCTGTTGTCGTTAGCACGTTCACTGGATGAGCAAGTAAGGCGCTTTAAATTAAGCTAAATTGCACGTTTTTTATGCAACTGCTAGAGTTGTTATGAGTATTTCATAGTAAATAAGGATGTTTAAATGAAATTTATAACAACTCTTTTAGTCTGCATTGGTATTAGTGCGGCGCTACTATTGACCTATCAGTACAGCGTGAATGATTCCGCTAATCAAATAAGCACTATTAATGAATATATTTATCATGACGATATTCAGCAAATTGCTCAATCACTTCTCAGCCAAGGTAAAACGTCACAAAGCGATAAGCTTGAACAAAGTATTGTTGATGGTTTTGATAAGCTTATTCAGCACCCTGAATATTTTGAAGTGAAACTTGATTTCTATGCCTGTGATATCAGTCAGTGCTTAACACAGGTTAGCGCACCTATTGATACAACATCTGATCAGCTAGAGATATTAAAAGCAGAAGTGCTATTTAGTGTATTGGCAGGGCTGCCTAACAGTGACAGTGTTGCCACCCTAGTTGAGGGTGACAACATAATGTTGATTAGAGTGGTTTCAATACTTGATTAAAGCTGCCACTGGCGTGCAACTAGATCAGATTCTTTGCTATTTAACCAGTCTTGAGGGCGTAAATAGTACTGATACAGCTTAGCCTCTGGGCTGTCTGCAGCTGGTACATAGTTATATTCCCAACGTGCTAGTGGTGGCATCGACATTAAGATAGACTCAGTGCGTCCACCTGTTTGTAAGCCAAATAATGTTCCGCGGTCCCAAACAAGATTAAACTCAACATAACGACCACGACGATACAATTGGAAGTCGCGTTGTTGCTCAGTTATTGGCGTGTCTTTACGGCGCTCAATAATAGGTAGGTAAGCATCTAAATAACCATTTCCTACCGCCTGCATGAAAGCAAAGCTTTGTTCAAAGCCAAGCTCATTTAAATCATCAAAAAATAAGCCACCAACACCACGTGTTTCGTCGCGGTGTTTTAAATAAAAGTAATCATCACACCAGTTTTTATATTTGTCGTAAACCTCTGCACCAAATGGCTGGCATAAATCGCTTGCCACCTGATGCCAATGTTGTACATCTTCAAATACAGGGTAAAAAGGCGTTAAATCAAAACCGCCACCAAACCACCAAATTGGCTCTTCGCCTTCTTTTTCGGCAATAAAGAAACGCACGTTGGCATGGCTAGTTGGAATATGTGGGTTATTAGGATGGATCACTAATGACACACCGCATGCATGAAAGCTACGACCAGCGAGCTCTGGACGATGCGCTGTTGCTGATGCTGGCATTGAAGCACCAAACACATGCGAGTAATTCACCCCACCCTGTTCAATGACATTGCCACCTTGGATAACACGAGTACGGCCACCGCCGCCTTCTGCACGTTGCCAATTATCTTCAACAAACTTTGCTTTGCCGTCGGCACTTTCAAGGCCCTGACAAATTGTATCTTGTAAGGCCATTAAATAGGTTTTAACTTGTTCGAGTAGCTCGCTTTGCATGTTTATCCTCTAAATACTTTTCCGGTCGCTGCGTCTTTGATCACACTTGGTTGGCTGTTGCCACCTAACGGCTCATCAACATAAAAATCTACCGTATCAGCAAATTCGCTTTTCGCTTGTGCGATAGTCATTACCGTTTCTTGACCAGTTAAGTTTGCACTTGTTGAAACCAAAGGCTTACCAAATTGCTGACACAAAGCTTTTACCGTCGGATGATCAGTAACACGCACAGCAATAGTATCAAACTGACCTGTTAACCACTTTGGCGTTTCTTTTGCAGCCGGCATCACCCAAGTGATAGCTCCTGGCCATTGTGAAAAGATATCAGCACGTTTATCCATTGGGATTTTGGCATCATCTACATACTTTAATAACTGGCCATAATTGTCAGCAATTAAAATTAAGCCTTTTTCTACAGGGCGTTGTTTGATGGCTAAAAGCTTTTCAACCGCGGCTTGGTTATCAGGATCGCAACCAAGACCAAAAACAGCTTCGGTTGGATAAACAATCACGCCACCTTGCTGCAAAGCATCAATTGCATTGGTTGGTTGTGCAACAGGATCAGACAAAGAAACTCTCCTAAAAAACGAATTACAAGTACATTAAGACTCGACTAACTTATGCATACACGACTTCTGAGGGCATTGTAACACAACACCTGAAGCTGTTTTCTTTTCGGTCATAATTGGCCAATGACAGGCCGGACACTCGGTCGCCACGGGTTTATGATTAAGTGTATATTTACAACGCGGATAGCTATCACAAGAATAAAAGGTTTTGCCAAACTTATTACTACGCGCAACCAGCTGACCTTTTTTGCATTTAGGGCAAGTAGGTAATTTAGGGGCATCGTCAGGCTCTTCATCATGAGCAATATAATGGCATTCTGGGTAACCAGTACAACCGATAAACATGCCATAACGGCCATTTTTAATTACCAATGGTTTGCCACACTCAGGACAGGCACTGTCTTCGAGAACTTTTATTTGTTGGCTATCATGATGTGCTAAAGGACGGATGTAGTCACACTTGGGGTAACTGGCACAGCCTAAAAAAGGGCCTGACTTTGAGTTGCGCATAACCAATTCAGAACCGCATTTAGGGCAAACCTCATACTCTTTTTCGAGTGCATGTTTATCTGCAGAAAAAAGAGAATGGTCGATTTTACTCATAAGATTCCTGTGGGGTTGGCTAATTTTCGCCTAATATACCCAAACTCAACAAAGATACAAGCAAAGTCGAACTAATGTAATACATCCGCTGGTTCGTCAAATATTAAGTCTTCCATTTGCGCGTAAGCTTGCTCTGAGCCCGGCACATTAAATAACACCATAAGGACCACCCACTTTAGATCTTCCAAAGAAATATATGGTTTATCCAAAGCACACAGTCTGTCTATAACCATTTCACGAGTTACGGTGTTAATTACACCAATTTGCTCGATAAACATTAAAAAACCTCGACACTCAACACTCAGCATTTGGCATTCACTATCGGTGTAAATACGCATGGCATGTTGTGGCTGGGCATTAAGGTATGGATAGATGTCGCTTTGTTGCAAATCAGCCAGTTGCTCTAACCAATCAAGGGCTTTGTAGATTTCAGGTTTATTGAAGCCAGCACGAACTAACTCATCGGTAAGCTCATTCTCTTCAGTAAAGATTTCAGCTTCACTATGGATATAGTTTTCAAAAAGATACATGAGGATGTCAAACATGTTTATGTCCTCCTAGTCTTATATAACCATCGAGTACTCGTTCGATTTTATCTGCGAGCTCTAAGTCGAGTAACCGAGCTTGTACTTCGTTTACTGGTAATTGGCTTCGCTGTGTTATTTGATCAACACTTGTAACCTCATACCCTATACTTTTGAACACTGGGCAGTCGGGTTCATCTGCAATAGGCTGTTCTATACTATATAGACTGTTTTCACAGAAAAAGCTCACTTCATCAAGAATATCACTAATATTTTCTGTCAATTTAGCGCCTTGCTTAATTAAAAAATGACTTGCTTCTGAAAGTGGGCTTTTTATCGAGCCAGGCACTGCAAACACCTCTTTATTCTGCTCAAGCGCATAGCGTACCGTTACCAGTGAGCCACTTTTAATTTGCGCCTCAACAATCAGTACTCCTAATGACAACCCAGAGATAATACGGTTTCGGCGCGGAAAGTTCGCTGCATTAGCAGCCGTGCCAGGTAGGAATTCAGAAACCAACAAGCCCCGCTCTGCAACTTGTTTGATAAGTAAGCTATGGCGTCTTGGATAAGCAATATCGATACCCGTGCCAAGTACAGCTATGGTATTGCCTGAGCCCGCTAATGCGCCTTTATGAGCAGCGCCATCAATCCCCATAGCCATACCTGATGTAACTGTCATTCCAACAGAACAAAGTTGATGGGCAAACTCGGCGGCTACTTCAATTCCTGTAGGTGTTGCATTACGGCTACCAACAATAGCTATTTGCGGTGACAGTAATAGTTCCGTGTTACCTAAACAAAACAATAATATAGGAGCGCTGGCTATTTGCTTGAGTAACGGCGGATAGCTGTCATCAAAATAACTAATGACCTTGATTTGCAGCTTAGCTATCTGCGCTTGATAGTGTGCAACTAACTGCCAGTCAGTATTAACTAAGTTATCGGCTTGGCTCTTTGATAAGCCGAGCTGCTGCAGCTCTGAGGTAGTTAATGTAAATAACTCTCCCAGCGGCTGTTTTTGACTTAATGCAAGAAGACTTTTGATCCCAAGCCCTTTACATAAATAAAAGGCAAGCCAATGGGATAGCTTGCCTGAAACCTGTGCCATGCTCCCTCCTTAGAGCGCCCAATTTGTGAGTTAGTTTATAACTGCATAATCTCCAACTCGGATCGGATGCTGATTTTTCACTATCAGTGCATAGCTAACGTTGTCATATACCTTAAACACCATTAGCTCACCGACTTTTTCCTTTGGCATATGCCATACATTACTGTCTTCATCACTTTCAATACCGAAAAGCTCATTTGCATCAGTCATGAACTTCTCTAGGCTGTTAGAATCTTCGCGGTAACGCGGACCATTGCGACCGTCATACACTTCTGGTGATTGACGTTGAATATCAAGTACAAAACCTGGCTTCACTTGGTCAGCACCTAAGTTTAGTACAACAATATCCATGGTACTAAATTCACGCATTTCATTAGCTGCGGCGATAATAGTGCCATCTAAAGCAACTTCTGGGCGCTTCATAGTGAAATAGGCAGGCATCATTTGCCCTTCCATTGCTGGCATTAAGAAGTCATTAGGCTTGATCTCTTGTTTTACCAACTCAACCTTGACAGAGGCAGGTACACCGTTTTCCGCATCACCGCTTCTAAATGCTCGAACGATCGCCACAAGCTCCGCTTTGTTCGCCAGTACTTCATTTGTATTTGGATCGACAAGGTCATTACCTTTACGGTATACACCATAAGCCTCGTTTAGTGTTAAATCACCTTTAACGTAAAGAGTGTGACCAATAGTGTTCATTTTGGTATTAACGCTGGCACCTAAAATATACGGCTTTTGTGCAATAATATCGGCGCTAATTGCTTGTTCATAAGTCAAATATGGACGCAACAATTCGAGAGGCAAAGTCGGAACAGCTTGCTTACCCTTTGGTGTAATTCGCCCTTCAGGAGAGAGCTTTTTATAACGCGGATTTTTAACTAAACGTGGATTTCCGTCTTTATCGTAAATTAAACTGAGCGCATCACCCGGGTATATTAAATGCGGATTCGCGATTTGCGGGTTCATCTGCCACAAATCAGGCCATTGCCAAGGCTGGTCAAGATACACGCCAGAGATATCCCAAAGCGTGTCACCTTTTTTTACAACATATTGTTTTGGCGCATCTTTTTTAATTGTTAAGACATCAGCAGCTACCGAAAAAGCACAGCTAAAGGCTAACAAAGCCGCAACTAGTGGGTATCTCATTTGGCTTCCTTGAGTTGTTTTTAGATTATTATCGACCAAAACCTGTTAAAGGTGAACACGAATGGCTAAAATAAGAGCATACAATACCCTAAATGAATCACAAGTGTAAAAGGTAACTATGGCTAGGTTAGAAGTTTTGAGATTTCCGGATGAGCGTTTGCGTACAATCGCGAAAGAAGTACCAGAAGTAAACGATGAAGTTCGTCAAATCGTCAAAGACATGCTTGAAACTATGTATGACGAAAACGGTATCGGCTTAGCAGCAACGCAAGTAGATATCCACCAGCGAATTGTGGTGATCGACGTATCTGAAGAGCGCGACCAACCGTTAGTATTAATCAACCCAGAAATCACTAAGAAAGATGGCTCAACAGTCAGTGAAGAAGGCTGTTTATCAGTCCCTTATTCATACGCAAAAGTTGACCGCGCAGAAACTGTTACTGTTAAAGCGCTTAATGAAAATGGTGAAGAATTCAGCTTAGACGCTGACGAGCTATTAGCGATTTGTATTCAGCATGAGCTTGATCACCTTAAAGGCACTCTTTTTATTGATTATCTATCGCCTTTAAAGCGCCAACGTATCCGTAAAAAGCTTGAAAAAGAAGCTAAGCTGGCTGCTAAATCATAAGTTCATCAATAGGAATATCTGTGACACAACCATTACGCATTATTTTTGCTGGTACGCCGGACTTCGCTGCGCGCCATTTACAAGTACTGATTGACTCAGAGCACGACGTTGTTGGTGTTTATAGCCAACCAGATCGCCCTGCGGGCCGAGGTAAAAAGCTAAAAGCCAGTGAAGTTAAAGAGCTAGCACTTGCCCATGACTTACCTGTATTTCAACCGCAATCACTAAAATCTGATGAAGCTCTTGCAGAACTTACAAGCCTAAACGCAGATATCATGATTGTGGTGGCATACGGCTTATTATTACCAAAAGCTATTTTAGATGCTCCGCGCTTAGGGTGCTTAAATGTGCATGGTTCTATTTTACCTCGCTGGCGTGGTGCAGCGCCTATTCAGCGTGCTATTTGGGCTGGCGACCGTGAAACAGGTGTAACAATAATGCAAATGGATGAAGGCTTAGATACAGGCGACATGCTGCATATCAGCCGCTGTCCGATTGATAGCACAGAAACCAGTAGCTCTTTATACAATAAACTAGCTGCGCTAGGTCCTAATGCACTGATTAGTACTATTAATCGCCTTGCTGCAGGTGAAATCACGCCAGAAAAGCAAGATGACACGCAAGCAAATTACGCGAAAAAGTTATCTAAAGATGAAGCCAATATTGATTGGTCAATGGATGCTGAGCAAATTGAGCGTAATATCCGTGCCTTTAACCCATGGCCTGTTTGCTTTACCGAAATGGCAGGACAAACAGTAAAAATTTGGCAGGCAGAAGTTGTATCGCAAAGTGCGCAAGCAGGTGAAATCATTGCTGCTGATAAGCAAGGTATCTTAGTCGCCTGTGGGCAAGGTGCACTTAAAATCACCCTTCTCCAACCACAAGGTAAAAAACCAATGGCTGTTAGTGACTTTCTAAATGGTCGCAGTGATTGGGTTGAACCTGGCTCAGTATTAGGTCAAAGCAATGAGTAATGTAAGAGCACTTGCTGCTGAAACCCTCTACAACGTGGTCGATAAAGGTGCATCACTTAATCAAGAACTACCTTTTGCAAGCCAAGGATTATCACCTAAAGATAAAGCCCTGCTGCAACAGATTTGTTACGGTGTGCTGCGCTATTTACCTAGCCTAGAAAATTATTGCCAGCAACTTTTAGATCAACCGCTAAAAGGCAAGCGCCGTATTTTCCAATTCTTGTTGTATGTGGGTATTTACCAACTTCAACACATGCGTGTACCGCCTCATGCGGCAATCAGCGAAACGGTTAATGCGCTTCAGCAAATGCGCGCTCTTGGTTTAAAAGGCCTGATTAACGCTATTTTACGCAGTTTCCAACGTGAACAAGCTGAGCTTGAAGAAAAAGCACAGCAAATTCCTGTTTGCAAATTTAACCACCCAGGTTGGTTTATCAAACAAGTAACCGCTGCCTACCCTGATAATTGGCAAGAAATCCTTGAGGCGAATCAGCTTCAAGCTCCTATGTGGTTACGAGTAAATCAAGCGCAATACAGCACCCAAGAATACAGTGAGATGCTTAAAGCGAATGATATTGAGCATACCCTCAATGCTAATTTTCCTGATGGTATTAAGCTAGCAAAACCTTGTGATGTATACGCATTACCAGAGTTTGATACTGGCGCCTGCTCAGTACAAGATGCCGCGGCACAATTAGCTGCGCGTTTCCTAGCACCAGAAAATGATGATGTCATTTTAGATGCATGTGCAGCGCCAGGTGGTAAAACGTGCCATATTCTAGAGCTTGCTGATGCCGACGTATTAGCACTTGATAGCGACAGCGAACGCCTAGAACGCGTTAAACAAAACTTAGTGCGTATTGGCTTAACTGCTGATCTACAATGTGCAGATGCATCACAGCCACATATTTGGTGGGATGAACAGCAATTCGACCGTATTTTGCTTGATGTGCCCTGCTCAGCAACGGGCGTAATCCGTCGCCATCCTGATATAAAATGGCTACGTCGTGCATCTGATATTGAAGATCTGGCTAATTTACAAGGCGATATCCTAAATAGTATCTGGCCTCTACTTAAGCCTGGTGGTACGTTAGTTTATGCAACCTGCTCTGTATTACCGCAAGAGAACCAACAACAAGTTGCTAAGTTCCTTGCCAATAATCAAAGTGCTGAACACATACCTTTGCATGAAAACGACACCCCAACGATACCTGGCCTACAATTACTGCCTGGTGAAAGTGATGGTTTCTACTACGCAAAGCTAGTTAAAAAACACTAATAAGAACAAGCTATGAAAATAATCATACTCGGTGCCGGACAAGTTGGTGGCACATTGGCAGAAAACCTCGTCGGTGAGCAAAATGAGATCACCGTTGTCGATATCGACGGTAACCGTTTGCGAGAGTTACAAGATAAGTATGACTTACAAGGTGTTACTGGCCACAGTGCTCATCCCGATGTATTGCGTCGTGCAGGTGCCGAAGACGCCGATATGATTATTGCCGTAACCAGTTCTGACGAAGTGAACATGGTTGCTTGCCAAGTGGCCTATAGTATTTTTAATACACCAACCAAAATTGCCCGTATTCGCTCAGAGCAATACTTAAAGTATCGTGAGAAGCTATTCCATAACGATGACTTACCTGTTGATCACTACATTGCTCCTGAAGCGTTGGTGACTAAATATATTCGTCGCTTAATCGATTATCCGGGTGCTTTACAAGTATTACAATTCGCTGATGGCATGTTATCGCTGGTTGCGGTGAAAGCGTATTACGGTGGCTTGCTGGTTGGTTATGCACTTTCGGCCTTGAAAGAACATATTCCGAATGTCGAAACCCGTGTAGCGGCTATTTATCGTCAAGGTAAAGCTATAAAGCCGCTTGGCACAACCGTTATTGAAGCTGACGATGAAGTATTCTTTATCGCAGCAACCAAGCACATTCGAGCAGTAATGAATGAACTTCAAAAACTCGAACGTTCATACAAAAAGATCATGATTGCCGGTGGTGGTAATATCGGTGCGGGTCTTGCTCGTTCACTTGAGAAGAACCACAGCGTTAAACTGCTTGAGCGCAATAAAGAGCGTGCTGCGCAGCTATCTGAAATGCTTGATAACACCGTGGTGTTTTGTGGCGATGCCTCTGATCAAGAGCTGTTATCTGAAGAACATATTGAACAAGTTGATGTATTCATCGCAGTCACTAACGACGATGAAGCAAACATTATGTCTGCGATGCTGGCAAAGCGTATGGGCGCACAAAAGACCATGGTGCTTATTCAGCGTGGCGCTTATGTTGATTTAGTTCAAGGTGGTGAGATTGATATTGCTATATCGCCCCAACAAGCAACAATCTCGGCGCTATTAACACATGTTCGCCGTGGTGACATTGTTAATGTTTATTCGTTACGTAAAGGTGCTGCAGAAGCAATTGAAGCTGTCGCTCATGGTGATGAGCATACTTCTAAAGTTGTTGGCCGAGCAATTGCAGATATCAAGCTACCAGCAGGAACAACTATTGGTGCTATTGTGCGTAACGATGATGTACTGATTGCCCATGACGATACCGTTATTCAGTCTGGTGACCACGTAATCATGTTTTTGATTGATAAAAAGCATATTACGGTTGTTGAAAAACTGTTTCAGGTAAGTGCGATCTTCTTGTAAACGAGAGCTTATAAACGAAAAAAGCAGCCATAACGGCTGCTTTACGACTCTTGAAGTGAAAGTACCTAACTTTTCAAAAAGATTCTATTGAATCTGTGCGAACTCTTCTTTCGAAAGCTCGCCATTACCATCGCTATCTAGCTTTGGAAATAACTTTTCAAGCTGCATATTTGCAGACGCTTCTTCTTTACTGATCACGCCATCACCGTCGGTGTCAAAAGTTGCAAAGCTTACACCTTGTGCAAAAGCTGCCGATGATGTTGCTAGTGCTAAAATTGCGATTGTTGTGCTTAACTGTTTCATAATAATTACCTTAAAATTTGAAAAGAGTGAAATCCGTTTCTGAGATCCTTGTTTAGTGGAAACTGGTTTATTACGAGTTAATTACGTTACTCTGCTTCTGAAAACTCTGCTTCAGTAAGAACACCGTCACCATTCACGTCTAAGGTTTTAAACTGCGACATAATTTTTGCATCAACGGCCGCTTCACTTTTACTGATCACGCCGTTACCGTCTACGTCTAAGGTGTCAAAGTCAGTTGCTGCAAAAGCCGCTGAAGAAGATGCAAGTGCGATTAAAGCTAATGTTTTGTTTACTGTTTTCATAATGATATTCCTTCAATATTAAGAGTGTTAGCTGATCGCACTTCCAGTGTTGTCCTCTTTCATGGATTCCCTTATCCACTTAGGCTGTCTTTGGCAGCTCAGAACTAATCAGCTAGATAAACTGGTTTTGCTTAATCACATTAAGCTTTAGAAAATTCTTGTTTCGATAACTCACCGTTACCGTCAGTGTCTAATTCACTGAATTTGCTCATTAGCTCTGCATCAACAGACGCTTCGCTTTGGCTGATAACACCGTTGCCGTCAACATCTAGGGTATCGAAATCACTCATTGCAAATGCTGCTGATGAAGATACAAGTGCCATAAGTGCTAATGTTTTATTTACTGTGTTCATAATGTCATTCCTTCAAAGTGTGTAGTCTTGAGTTAGGAAGTCCTTTTCAATGTGTCCTTACAATGAAATTAAGCTTTAGAGTACTCTTGTTTAGACAGCTCACCATTGCCGTCTGTATCAAGCTCTTTAAATTGGCTCATTAACGTTTCGCTTACTGATGCTTCGCTTTTGCTGATAGCGCCATCGCCATTCACATCGAGTGTGTCAAAATCAGCGGCAAACGCTGCTGATGAGGTTGCAAGAGCTACAAGTGCTAAAGTTTTGTGTAACGTTTTCATAATCACTATTCCTTCAATGTTGTCTCAACTGTGATAGAGGAAATTTTCCTGAATCAGTTTTTCTCTGTGTTCGCTTAGACTATTTCAACTTCGATGCCAAAGTTAAAAAGAATAATAAAATCAGTATCTTGAATTGAACTTTCGAGAATTTATGATGAATAGAGCGATTTATTTGTTGCTGTTTTGCAACAGGCTCAGTGATTGGTTTTACGCTCCCTTTAAAATCAATAAGTTATAAAGATTAAAATGGAGACAATAACGATTAACTCGGATTAGAAAACAAAAAAATGAGGTGTTCGAAAATAAACTCTATCTGAACAACGAAATTTAAAGAAAAAAATCGAAATTAATTTAACTCATAACACA
>NZ_JAKEVN010000105.1:0-15384 GCF_022398505.1 Pseudoalteromonas sp. Isolate3
GACAGTATTTATTCATCTGTTTGGTAAAGATGATGCTGCGCAATGTATTGACTTACCGTGGTAGGTAAAAGTTCCGCTATATTATCATTTAAATGCAGCTTTTTTCTGATTTCGCTTGAGGCAGCATTAACTTGTAAGCCATCTAAAAAGAATAACTTACCTGCATGGGTTTGTTGCAGTTGGCTGAGCTGCTCAGTAAAAGCATTTTCTTTATAAACCGCTAACTCACCACTTACTTGACAGTGTTGACCCGGACGTTGATAAACAACGATATGGCATAGTTCGACAATTTCTTGCCATTTAAACCACTTGTCTAGGCTATTGAATGAGTCCATGCCGATTAAAAACATAATCGGTGAAGACGGATTTTCTGCACGAAGCTCTTTTAAGCTCAGTAGCGAATAAGATGCACCTTCTCTATTTAACTCTCGATAATCAATAGCAAAATGTGGGTTGTTTTCAATCGCGAGTTTCAGCATGTTAATTCGATGCTCATCACTTATTCCTGGCTTAGCTTTGTGAGCGGGAATAGCGCAAGGCATGAAGTAAAGGGTATCAAGTTGACACTGCTGAACGCATTGCTGGGCCATATTAATATGACCTAAGTGAATCGGGTCAAAGGTGCCACCGAAAATAGCAATCATGAATTGTCACTCTTAGTCGAAGACTGGGTGGCAAGGTAAAGGTATTGCCACTGGTTGGCAAAACATTAAGCATATGTGCATTAATGCTTGGTAGGGAGCTACGAGGTTCCCTTGTTTATAAGCTGCATCAAACTGAGCTAACTGAACTGTAATTTGTTCGAGTACTTTAATATTTAAGCGGTTTAAGGCTTGTTGAACAATCGCTTGTTGATTTTTCCAAATATTAAATTGCTTGTATAAATCAGCCATGTTGGCACCATTTAAGCGCCCATGTTGCATCGCCAGTAAATTTGCAGCTTCTTTGTTAATAGCCCAAAAAATACTCATTGCTTCGGTATTATCAGCGGCAAGTTTAGTCATTACTTTAACGGCTTGCTTGGCTTGGCCATTTAATAGAGCATCACTTAAGTCAAAAATATCAAACTTAGACTGGTTAAGCAGTCCTTGCATTACGGCTTGTTGGTCAATTAGCTCACTACCGTAGAGTAAAGACAGTTTTTCTAGCTCTTGATGACAGGCAAGTAAATTACCTTCTGTGGCATCAATCAAGCTTTGTTTAGCATTGTTATGAAGGTTCAAGTTTAAACGGTAACATTGCTCATCCAACCAACGACTTAGATGATTACCTGTGAGGGGATAACAAGGAACGAATAAGCCTTGTTTATCTAAGGCCTTAAACCAAGCACTGCGTTGAATATCTTGGCTGGCTTTGGCACCTTTTAAAACCAAAATAGTATCGGGATTAGCAAGCTCAACAAGTTGTTTAAAGATTTGGCTGCCTTGAGTACCTGGTTTTTGCTCGTTTAAATCAAACTCAATTAAGGTACGAGCACTAAACAGCGACATACTCTGGTATTGAGCAACAATTTCTTGCCAATCAAAACCTGGCATTAAGGTAAATTTAATGACCTCGTCAAAGCCTTGCTGTTTAGCAGCTTGGCGAATTTGCATGACACACTGTTCAATTTGAAAAGGCTCTTCACCAAAGACCATGTAAAAAGGCGCTAGGCCTTTTTTTAACTGGCTCGGAAGTTGGTTTGCATAACAACGCATTAGAGTTGTGATAACTCACGAACGATACGGCGACTCGCTTGTTTACGAATTTCGTTTAATAGTAAATCAAGTTCTTTTGCCTTTGCAAGGGCATTGTCAGGGTCGTCTTGGTAGTTACGATACAGCTCAAAACTTTGATTTATGGCTTTTTGACCTGGTCGCTTTAGGGTATAGCTTACACTATAGGCAAGTTCATATTCAGCAACCTGACCATTATCAAATAATGACAATATTTGACGCTCTAGACGGTCTTTGTGGATGATTAACTCAGGGTATAGGCTGTCACTTTCGTTTAGCTTTACTTGACTAGCAATAAGCTCTTTCTCAACTAATTCGAATAGCGCTGATTTTTCATCATCACCAGCAAGGGTGATCACTTTCAAGTCTTCAGGCAAATTAGAGGCTTTCTTTAAGTGAAAGCCACAACTTGTTAGTAGTAAACAGACTAGCGCAAGGGCTAGTCCGTTTTTCAGTGCTTGAAGCGCTGCCATCTTAATTAGCAACCACGTTAAGTAGTTTGCCAGGTACGTAAATCACTTTACGGATGGTTACGCCATCAGTGAACTTAGTCACGTTTTCTTCAGCAAATGCTAGCGTTTCAACTTGCTCTTTCGTTGCATCTGCAGGCACTGTTAACTTAGCACGTAGCTTACCGTTAACCTGTACAATGATTAGCTTCTCATCTTCAACAAGCGCTGATTCATCAACCTTTGGCCATGCTGCATCTAAGATGTCGCCTTCTTTGCCAAGGTCTTGCCATAACTGGTGACACATATGCGGCGTGATAGGCGCAAGCATGATAAGCAATGCTTCAAGAGCTTCGTTAGCAATAGCTACATCTTGCTTATCTGCAAGTGGTGCTTTTAATAATTTGTTAGAGATTTCCATGATTGCTGCAATCGCGGTGTTGAATGTTTGACGACGTTCAACGTCATCAGTTACTTTTGCAATTGCTTTATGAAGCTCACGACGTAGTACTTTTTGGTCGTTGTTTAATGCTGACTTATCAAGCGCTTGGTAGCCTACTGTTTCTACATCAACAGCGTATTTCCAAATACGTTTTAAGAAACGCATTGCACCTTCAACACCTGAATCTGACCACTCAAGGGTTTGCTCTGGTGGCGCTGTAAACATCATGAATAAACGAACTGTATCTGCACCGTACTCGGCAATAACTTGTTGTGGGTCGATACCGTTGTTTTTCGATTTCGACATTTTGCTCATGCCTGCAGAGAATACTGGCTCGCCATCTTCTTTGTG
Organism: Pseudoalteromonas sp. Isolate3; assembly: GCF_022398505.1. Taxonomy (NCBI): domain Bacteria; kingdom Pseudomonadati; phylum Pseudomonadota; class Gammaproteobacteria; order Alteromonadales; family Pseudoalteromonadaceae; genus Pseudoalteromonas; species Pseudoalteromonas sp. Isolate3. The sequence continues at coordinate 2,958 of NZ_JAKEVN010000105.1, forward strand.
CCAAGCCTTAACAACACGACCTTTGTCGTCTGTTTCAGTTTGTACGTCTGTTGGGGAAATCCAAATATCACCGCCTTTCTCATCTTTACGATAGAAAGTATCTGCTAATACCATGCCTTGACATAGTAAGCGCTCAAATGGCTCATCTGAGTTAACTAAACCGAAGTCACGTAATAGTTTGTGGAAGAAGCGCGAGTAAAGTAAGTGCAAGATCGCATGCTCAATACCACCAATGTATTGGTTTACTGGTAACCAGTAATTTGCGGCACCTGGCTCAATCATACCTTCGTCAAAACGAGGGCTACAGTAACGTGCGTAATACCATGATGATTCCATAAAGGTATCGAAGGTATCAGTTTCGTGGAATGCAGGTGCGCCATTTACAGTTGTTTTAGCCCATTCAGGGTCAGCTTTGATTGGCGAAGTAACACCATTCATTACTACGTCTTCTGGTAAGCGAACTGGTAGCATGTCTTCAGTTGCTGCAAGCTCATCACCATTTTCGTCGCTAAGCATTGGGATTGGAGAACCCCAGTAACGCTGACGGCTAACACCCCAGTCACGGAGACGGAAGTTAACTTTACGCTCACCGACACCAAGTGCTTCTAGTTTGTCTGCAACCGCATTAAACGCTGCTTCAAACTCAAGACCATCGAACTCACCTGAGTTAACTAACACGCCTTTTTCTGTGTAAGCTTGGTTGTCTAAATCAACCGTTTCTTCAGAACCTGCAGCTGGTGCGATAACTTGAGTGATCTCAAGGCCATAAGCTGATGCGAACTCGTAGTCACGTTGGTCATGTGCAGGAACAGCCATTACAGCGCCTGAGCCGTAATCCATTAATACAAAGTTAGCAACCCAAATTGGTACTTGCTTACCTGTTAATGGGTGAATCGCATAAAAGCCAGTAGCAATGCCTTTTTTGTCCATGGTTGCCATGTCTGCTTCTGCGATTTTCGTGTTTTTACACTCATCAACAAACATTGCCACAGCATCGCTGTTTTTAGCGGCTTCTTGTGCAATTGGGTGACCTGCTGCAACAGCAACATACGTCACACCCATGAAGGTATCAGGGCGCGTTGTATAAACACTGAATGTATCGTCGTTATCAGCACGCTTGAATTCGATTTCTAAGCCTTCAGAACGACCAATCCAGTTGCGTTGCATGGTTTTAACTTGCTCAGGCCAGTGATCTAGTTTGTCTAAATCATCTAATAATTCTTGTGCGTAATCAGTGATTTTGATAAACCATTGTGGAATTTCTTTTTGCTCAACAATGGCACCTGAACGCCAACCACGACCATCAATTACTTGCTCGTTCGCTAGTACTGTTTGGTCAACTGGATCCCAGTTTACTGTTGACATCTTTTTGTATACTAAGCCTTTTTCGTAAAGCTTAGTGAAGAACCACTGTTCCCACTTATAATATTCTGGATGACATGTTGCGATTTCACGATCCCAATCATAACCAAAGCCAAGTTGCTTTAACTGATCGCGCATGTAATCGATGTTTTCGTAAGTCCACTTAGCAGGTGCGGTGTTGTTTTTGATTGCCGCGTTTTCAGCAGGAAGACCAAACGCATCCCAACCCATTGGTTGCATTACGTTTTTGCCTTGCAAGCGTTGGAAGCGAGATACTACGTCACCAATGGTGTAGTTACGAACGTGACCCATGTGGAGTCGGCCGCTTGGGTATGGGAACATCGATAGGCAGTAATACTTTTCTTTGCTCTCATCTTCAGTGACTTTAAATACTTGGTTTTCTTCCCAGTAGGCTTGTACTTTTGACTCTATGTCTTGCGGGTTATATTGCTCTTGCATCTACGATTCCAGACTTCTTGCAAATTAATAAAAAATTGTCGATAAGGATAACCCAAAATACATGCTAATCACAGCGGCAAATAGGCGCTTTTATTAATTTTCCAATGAAATATATTTTCAGGACAGGTTAACCTATACTCAACTAGTATAACGATTGATTTTTCATCACTTTTGAAGGAGTAAACGATGGCAGATTATAAATCTTGGCTTAGTGATTTGAGTGCTTGGCTTAAAGACGTAAAAGAGAATGAGCTAAAAGATGCAATGGAGAAATTTGTTGAGTCAGAGCAGGCACTTAAAGATTTAGGTCAAGAAAAGCTATATCAGTATCGTGACTATTTAAAGCGCGATATTGACCATATCAAAGAAAACGACAGTCATTATGACTCACTCGCTTGGCTAGAGCTCAAAGAGTCTCTTTGGTACGAATTGTCGCATATCGAAGATAAAACCCAGCTTGAATGGCAAGCATTAAACCAAGATTTTAAACACAATGGTGTGTATCAAGAAGGAGAATGGATAGCCATGGGCACATTAGTATGTAAAAATTGTCAGCATAGTTACGATGTTTACCATGCTACGCAAATTACTCCTTGTACTGAATGTGGCGGTATTTATTTTCGCCGTAAGGCATTACAACCTTAATCAGTGACGCAGGCTTGTGCTGGGCGTTACCTATAATGCCCAGTCAAAACTGGGAAATAAGAAGTTAGAATGACAAAAAAACTAATCCCTCTACCTGTTTCTGCGTTAGCACCTGAGATTGCTGCAAGCCATGTTGCCACTTGCATGCAAAACCCATATCCAGAAGCCTTACCATTTATTGGCCAGCAACGTGCACAAAGTGCCCTCGACTTTTCATTGGGGATGGAATTACCTGGATATAATGTTTATGTAATGGGTGAAGCGGCGCACGGACGTTACACCTTAGTAAAAGACAAGCTCACAGCCCATTCAAAAGACCGCCCAACGCCTAATGAGTGGTTGTACGTTAATAACTATGAAGACCACCGCGAGCCTATTGCGTTATTTATGCAAGCTGGTCAATCAAAACAGTTAGCAGACGATATTGATTCTTTCATTGATGAAGTACTCGATACATTCCCCGCTGCTTTTGATAATCCTGGTTATCAACGTAAGAAAAAATCAATCGACCGTGAGTTTACCGATACTTACGATGCGGCAATTACATCAGTCGAAATTGCTGCTCTTGAGCAAAGTGTGGCTCTGATTGAAGAAAATGGCGTCGTTGGCTTTGCGCCTTTGGTTAACGGTAAACAACTGAGTGACAGTGAATTTGCAGCCCTTGAAGAGCCATTGCGTATTGAGTTTTATGAGGTCATTGAAAAACTTGAAGATGCATTAATCGAAGCTCTGATTGAGCTGCCACGCTGGAAGCGTGAGTCATCTGAGAAACTGCGTAACCTTAAAAAATCAACTGCAGAGCTTGCCACTAAACCACTAATTAAAGCCCTTGAACACAAATATGCCACGCATATTGGTGTGTTACGTTACTTAAAAGACATTCGTGAAGAAATCATTGATGCAGTGCTTGAGTGGCTCGACGACGATGAAAACGACGAAAATAAAGAAGACTTTGACCGTAAAGGGATGCTCACAGACTTCTTTGCGCCAAATATCTTAGTAGAATACAAAGAAGATGATGCAGCGCCTGTGGTGTATGAGCCAAATCCAACGTTTGGTAATATCTTCGGAAAAATTGAATATGCGACTTCGCAAGGCTCTTTAATCACCAGTTACCGTTCAATACAACCAGGTGCATTGCACCGTGCTAATGGTGGTTATTTGATTATGGATGCAGAGAAAGTTATGTCTAACCCACAAGTGTGGGATGGCCTTAAGTTATCTTTAAAAACGCATCAAATCAAAAACGACTTACCTTATCAAGACAGCTCTGTGGGGAGTAGCTTTACATTACGTCCGCAGCTTATTCCCCTTGATGTAAAAATAGTGCTGCTAGGCTCACGGGAGCTCTATTACACAATAGGTGAATATGACGAAGAGTTTGCTGAGTTATTTCGTGTACTCGCTGATTTTGATTACTATTTGCCAAGCAGTGACAAACTGCAATATCAGTTCATTACCAAGGTCACTGAATATTGTCAGCAGACACTTAATTGCACAGTAAATGAAGCAGCGATGGCGAGGTTATTAAAATTTAGTTATCGTCAAGCTGAGCATCATAACAAGCTCTCAGCTCGTTTTGCTGATGTATTAGAATTAGTGGCAGAAGCCAGTTTTTATGCCAAGCAAGATGGGCAAACTGTGATTGATGCTCATCACATCGATGAAGCTATTGTAGGTAAGCAATATCGCACCGGGCAAATTTCAGAAACCATGTTGAGTGATATCAAAGAAGGGCAAATTTTAATTGCTACTGAAGGTCACGCCGTGGGCAAAGTGAATGGCTTAACCGTGCTGCACATTGGTGATACTTCATTTGGTACCCCTGCACGTATTACCGCCACTGTGTACGCAGGTGCAGATGGCGTTATTGACGTTGAACGTGAAGCCGAGCTGGGTAAAGCAATTCACTCAAAAGGGGTGATGCTATTAACCGGTTACTTAGGTAATAAATATGCTCAGCAATTTAGCCTAACGCTCAGTGCCAATATCGCAATCGAGCAAAGCTATGGTTACATTGATGGTGATAGCGCCTCATTAGCAGAGCTTTGCGCGCTAATATCGGCAATTACTAATTTACCTATTAGCCAATCTATCGCGCTTACAGGCTCAATTAACCAGCATGGAGACGTGCAATCAATCGGTGGCGTCAACGAGAAAATAGAAGGCTTCTTTAAGCTTTGTAAAATGCGTGGCTTAACTGGTGAGCAAGGGGTGATTATTCCTAAATCAAATCAAGTCAATTTAGTGCTTGATGACGAAGTGCTCGATGCGGTAGAAAAAGGACGCTTTAACATTTATGCCGTTGAAACAGTTGATCAAGCACTGAGTTTATTAATGGATAAAGACGCAGGCGAAATGACACCACAAGGTTATCCTGATGGCTCAATAAATGCCCTAGCATTAGCAAGGCTTGCCAATATTGCTGATATCGTTAATGGCGATAATGATGATGAGAAGGACGCAGAATGATTAATTTAATACTTTTACTGATCATTGGTATCTTTTGCTTTTTAATTTTTAAAAATAGTAAAAAGGCGAAGCTACAAGCCCTTGAAAATGAAAAACTAGCAGCGGACTTTTTAGCGAACAATAGTAAAGCCGACGATGTTCATGAAACCGCATCTGGGCTGCAATACAAAATTGAGCAAAGTTCAGGTAATGACGCAAAGCCAAGTGCAACCAGTAAAGTAAAGGTTCACTATCATGGTACGCTTATGGATGGCAGTGTTTTTGACAGCTCAGTGGTAAGAAATTCGCCAATCAGTTTTGGTTTAAACCAAGTCATTGCAGGTTGGACCGAAGGCTTACAACTCATGAGTGAAGGGGATAAGTTTACCTTTTATATCCCGCCGCAGCTTGCGTACGGCCGTAAACGCGTAGGTAGTATTCCAGCAGGTTCATTGCTGATATTTGACGTAGAGTTGATAAAGATAGAATCTTAAATTTAATCTTGCAATAGTACTTGTTCACCTAGTTAAGCGAATGAGTATAAAACACAAAAAAGGCTTCATAATGAAGCCTTTTATTTTGTTATTTTTTGAGTCTTAAAATCAAACCAACCGTACTGAGTAATATGACTACGGCCCATACTGGCCAATTACCATATTGGCTGTAAATACTATCGCCTTTAATTAAAGTGATATTGGCTTCGAGTACATCCGCTTTAAATTGCGGCATAGCTAATTGTGATTTAGCGATGGGGTCGTAAACGGCACTAATACCATTGTTAGTAACTCGAATTAACGGGCGCTGTAATTCTAGGGCGCGCATACGCGCTATTTGCATATGCTGATGTGGGCCATGAGAGTCTCCAAACCATGCATCATTACTAACCGTAAATAAGATATCAGAATCGCTGCGATAATTACCACGAACTAAATCGGCAAAGGCAATTTCATAGCAAATAGCCGGCAAGATATTTAAGCTATTTGCGCGTAAATTGTTTTGCACTTCATCACCACGGGTGAAAGATGACATCGGCAAGTCAAACAGTGGTGCGATTGGGCGCAGAAAATCTTGAAACGGCACAAACTCACCAATGGGTAATAACTGATGCTTTTGGTAGCGGTTTTTACCTAAATATTGATAGTGGCCTTCACTGTCATCGTGTTCTTTTTTACCCAGCACAATCAAAGTATTAAAAATGTTACGCGTGTCGTATTGGTAATCGACGATGCCGGTAATAAGTGCAGTGTTATTAAACGTTGCAGCACTATCGAGGCCTGTTAAATACTCGGTTGATAATGCTTCAAGCTCGGGGACTGCTGCCTCTGGCCAGACAATTAAATCTGCATTCCAATGTAGGCGAGTCATATCTTGGTATTTGCTCATCGTCGTCCAAAACTCAGACGGCTCAAAGCGAAGATGCTGTTTAATATTACCCTGCACCAGTACAGCTTTAATAGTTTTGTCTTGGTAGTGAAGCTGATTGCTGTTTGCAATCGTATATAAGCCTGCTAAAAGAGCCACAGAGGCGATAAGTGGTTTAGCATCTTTGTATGCTATACGATATAAGGCAAACGCAATTAACATGCATACAAGCGTGATACCGAACTCGCCAATTATGGGCGCTAAAAAATTAAGTGGGCTGTCGGTTTGCGTGTAACCAAAGCTAAGCCAAGGAAAGCCTGTCAGCAATGTGCCACGTAAGTACTCTGTGGTTGCTATAGCGGCTAGTAACCAACAGATAAAGCTATATGGGGCTTTAGCAAGGCGTGTAGTCAGCCAAGCGGCTAATGCAGGATACAGAGCTAAATAAGCACATAGCAGCACCATTAATGATAGTGATGCTATTAACGGCATACCACCAAAGGTCGCTATTGATACATGAACCCAACTTATGCCCGCGCCAAACCAGCCTAAACCAAATATAAAGCCATATTTAGCACTTTGTTTAGCAGCTAATTTACCGTTTGCGAGTGGGTTTATGCAGTAGAGCAGGGCACCAAGAGAAAGAAAAGTTATAAACCATAGGTTATAGGGTGCGTAACTTAAGGTTAAAAAGAGGCCCGCAACAAGTGCGAGCCAGGCTTTTTTATCTTTTGCAAGGTGGCTTAGGTTAGTTAGCAGTTTCTTCACTGTCGTTATCATCAGCCTTTGGAATGGTGACTTGCAATTGTAAGATGCGGCGGTTATCTGAGTTAGTGACTTTAAAGTGTAAGCCTTCTACTTCGATGGTTTCACCACGGCTTGGCATATGGCCAAATGCATGTAAAACAATACCACCTATGGTGTCAGCATCAGAGGTGCTGTAACCGGTTTTAAAATATTCGTTAAAGTCATCAACTTCAGTCAGTGCTTGCACAGCGTAAACGTGCTTTGCAACTTGGCGAATATCTTGTAGGTCTTCACTTTCATCGTGCTCGTCTTCGATTTCACCAACGATGATTTCAAGAATATCTTCGATAGTTACAAGACCAGACACACCACCATACTCATCAATAACGATAGCCATGTGGTAACGTTGTTGACGAAACTCATTTAGGAGCGTGTCAACACGTTTACTTTCAGGCACTACAACCGCAGGGCGTAAATATTCACGTAATGAAGGTAGTTGATCATCTTTATTGATGATCAGTGGTAATAAATCTTTTGCTAATAAAATACCTTCAACATGGTCTTTGTCTTCACACACCACTGGAAAGCGTGAATGTGTTGAATCAACCATCATAGGCAATAGTTCTTCTAAAGGTGTATCAACCTCTAAGGTCACCATTTGCGAGCGTGGGATCATGATGTCACGCACTTTTAGCTCTGATACACCTAGTACCCCTTCAATCATGTCTTTGGTTTCAGGGTCGATAAGGTCGCGTTCTTGCGCATCGGCAATTACTTCTACCAGCTCTTCTCTATTCTGGGGTTCCCCTTGCAACATTTGGGCTATGCGGCCCAGCCACGTTTTGCCAGAAGAACCCTGGCTAGTTTGCGAGTTGTCGTCGCTCATTGCGTCTAATTGCTCCGTTAATTTAAATATCGTCTCGATATGGGTCAGCGATGTTCAGATCGGCAAGTAATTGCTTTTCTATGCTTTCCATTTCAAGTGCATCTTCGTCCTTTATATGGTCAAATCCAAGTAAATGCAAGCATCCATGGATAACCATATGGGCAAAATGGTCGTGAAAGGTCTTTTCTTGCTCAATTGATTCGGCTAAAACAATGGCCGGACAAATGATTAAATCACCTACTAAAGGTAACTCAATGCCCGGTGGTGCTTCAAATGGAAAAGATAAGACATTAGTCGGTTTATCTTTGCCGCGGTAATCATTGTTGAGCTGCTGGCTTTGCGCTTCATCACTGATCACTATGGTCAGCTCTGCATCTTCACGGTAATTGCTAAGGGCTTTGTCAGCCCACAGCTGGAATTGTTCAAAGCTTGGTAAGTCGTCAAACTCACAGGCTATTTGTAAATCTAATTCGGTCACGAGTTTGCTTCTTGTTGGTTTGCTTGCGCTTCTTTCGCACGTTGTTTCTCAGCACGTTTTAAACGCTCTGCTTCATCGTTGCGCTCATAAGCTTCAACGATACGGGCAACAACCGGATGGCGCACCACATCGTGTGATTGGAAGAAGTTAAAGCTAATTTCATCTACACCGTTTAATACTTCGATGGCATGGCGAAGACCTGAACGAGCACCACGGGGTAAATCGACTTGTGTAATATCACCAGTAATTACCGCTTTTGAGTTAAAGCCAATACGGGTTAAGAACATTTTCATTTGTTCTGCTGTGGTGTTTTGGCTTTCATCAAGAATAATAAACGCGTCATTCAGTGTACGACCACGCATGTAGGCAAGGGGCGCTACTTCAATCACGTTTTTCTCAATCAGCTTTTCAACTCGCTCAAAGCCAAGCATTTCAAATAACGCATCGTATAATGGGCGTAAATAAGGGTCGATTTTTTGGCTTAAGTCACCAGGTAAAAAGCCTAGCTTTTCACCTGCTTCAACTGCAGGGCGGGTTAATAAAATACGGCGAATTTCTTGACGCTCTAAGGCATCAACAGCTGCTGCAACGGCTAAATAAGTTTTACCTGTACCGGCTGGGCCAATACCGAAAGTAATATCGTGATGCAAAATATTAGCAACATACACGCCTTGATTATCATTGCGCGGTTTAATAACGCCACGGCGAGTTTTAATCACCATGTCTTTGCCATATACACCTGGATTTTCATCTTGCTCAAGAGCATTTGATTCGCTAATCGCCAAATGTACGGCTTCAGGTTCAATTTCGCCAATCAGGCCGCGAATAGGTTGAGTTTCAATATAGAGGTTTTTTAGGATCTCAACAGCCGCTGCTGCAAGGTGCAGTTTACCGGTTACTCTGAAGAAATTATCACGGTGTGCTATCTCAACACCAAGGCGGCGTTCAATTTGCTTAATGTTTTCGTCAAACGGACCACATAAAGATGAAAGGCGTTTGTTGTCGGCGGGTTCTAAATAAATCTCTAATGTTTTTAACTGATTACTCAAAATTGCTTCCTATTGATGGGTGCAGGCAGTGCCTGCACCAAGTGTCACCCTAAGGTACGAAAGTAGCAACGCCAATTTCGTTAGGGGCCGCAGCGGCCTCAGCTTCAGCAGCTTTACTTAAAATAGCTGAAGGTGCCACATCACGACGTAAGTTCATTTCTGATTCTGTACGAATTAACTCACCACGTAAAGAGTTTGGCAATGCTTCTGTAATACGTACATCAACGAATTGACCGATCACTGAGTGAGGGCCTTCAAAGTTAACCACACGGTTATTCTCGGTACGGCCACGTAATTCCATAGGATTCTTTTTAGAAGGGCCTTCAACTAGAATACGTTGTTCAGTACCAAACATTTGTCGGCTGATTTGTTGTGCCATTTGCGTAATACGATTCTGTAGAAGGTATAAACGCTCTTTTTTCTCTTGCTCTGTCACATCATCAGGTAAATCAGCAGCAGGAGTACCAGGTCGCGCACTGTAGATAAAGCTGAAGCTCATATCGAAACCAATATCATTAATTAGGTTCATGGTTGCTTCAAAGTCAGCTTTACTTTCGCCAGGGAAACCAATGATGAAGTCAGATGACATGCTTAGGTTAGGGCGAATTTTACGTAGCTTACGGATTGTAGATTTGTACTCAAGTGCAGTGTGACCACGTTTCATTAAATTAAGAATACGGTCTGAACCACTTTGTACTGGTAAGTGTAGGTGATCAACAAGCTCAGGTACGTCTGCATACGCATCAATGATATCTGGCGTAAATTCTACAGGATGCGATGTGGTGTAACGAATACGGTCAATACCGTCAATTGCAGCTACATAACGTAGTAGGTCAGAGAAGTAACAAATCTCACCGTCATGAGTTTCACCGCGATACGCATTTACGTTTTGTCCAAGTAGGTTCACTTCACGAACGCCTTGCTCTGCAAGTTGTGCTACTTCAAGTAATACGTCATCAAGTGGACGGCTTACTTCTTCACCACGCGTATAAGGTACTACGCAGAATGTACAGTATTTAGAGCAACCTTCCATAATTGATACAAACGCAGTAGGGCCTTCCGCTTTTGGCTCAGGTAAACGGTCGAACTTTTCAATCTCAGGGAATGAAACGTCAACTACCGAGCTGCTGTCGCCACTTTGCACTTGCTTAATCATTTCTGGTAAGCGGTGTAATGTTTGCGGGCCAAAGATTACATCAACAAACGGCGCACGTTGACGAATCGAGTCACCTTCTTGCGAGGCAACACAGCCACCAACACCAATGATTAATTCTGGTTTGTCGTCTTTTAACAGTTTCCAACGGCCAAGCTGATGGAATACTTTTTCTTGTGCTTTTTCACGGATTGAACAGGTATTGAGTAAGATCACGTCTGCGTCTTCAGCTTCTTCAGTTAACTGATAGCCGTTAGTCGCATCTAGTAGATCAGCCATCTTCTGAGAGTCGTACTCGTTCATCTGACAACCCCAGGTTTTAATATGCAGCTTTTTACTCATTGAAATATAGCCTCGTTTTCAATTCGGTAGTGACACAAAAATGTGTTAGAAACAGGATTAAGTGGCAGTATGCCGACCTAAAGGACGCGTATTTTAGCTGGATACCCGCACAGATCCAAGTATAGTTTTTATCTTTGTGGTGTGAAATCAAACAAGTTACTGTTTTGAAATTCATAAGCGGTAAATGCACTGACACGCAATATTGAATTACGTTACAATTTGTCGCGTATTTTAATAGCCAAATGAGCGAATATTAAATGAATAAAAATAAGGTAATAATTGTCGGTGGTGGCATGGTCGGCGCTGCTACAGCGGTAACACTGGCTAAACAGGGTAGGGATGTCACCGTCATTGAAAAGCACCTTATCGATGCTGATCACATTCTTAGTTCAGATAAAGTAGATATTCGCATTTCGGCTATTAATCGTTTTTCAGAAAACTTACTCGACGACCTAGGTGCAATGCCGTTACTTAGGCAAAATCGCATCGCGCCTTATCAACAGCTTGAAGCCTACCAGCAGCAAGACGAGAATCTATTGTTTGATTGCAAAGATATTGGCGAAACACATTTAGGTCATTTAATAGAAAATAATTTAATACAAGCCAGTCTTTGGCAACAATTTGCTAAGTACAACATTGAAGTAATAGAACAAACGTCACTAATCACAGATATTAGTCAAACGCCTGATGCAATTACCTTACATTATGGTGATACTAAATATACCGCTGATTTAGTTGTTGCTGCAGATGGCGGACAGTCCCAATTACGTACCAAAGCTGGCTTAGGTGTAACGGGTTGGCAGTACGGCCAACACTGCATGGGGGTTTTAATCAAATTAGATGCACCGCAGCAAGTAAAAACATGGCAACAATTTACCCCAACCGGACCTGTGGCGTTTTTGCCAATGCAGGCACCGTATGCCAATTTAATTTGCTATCACGACGCTGCGGTATTAAAGCAATGGCATAAACTCTCAAATGAACAACTGAAAGCAAAGCTTATAGAGCACTTTCCTGAGCTACCTGGCGACTTTGAGGTACTTGAACATGCCGTTTTTCCACTTGCACGCCAACATGCTAATGGTTATTCACAGGGGCGTTTAGTTTTGGTTGGCGATTCGGCTCACACAATAAACCCACTTGCAGGTCAGGGCGTGAACTTAGGTTTTCAGGATGTCGTCGCGTTGGCTGATATTTTGGCAGAACAACAGGATGTTGGTCACCATGATTTATTAAAACGCTATGAGAAAAAACGCCGTCACGCTAATTTACTAATGATGAGTATGATGGATGCGTGTTACTTTGGCTTTTCAAATGAGGTTAAACCACTTAGCTGGGTGCGCAGTAAGTTTTTAAAGCTTGCAAATAATACAGGTCCTGCAAAAAACTGGGTGTTAAAGTATGCTATCAGCGGGACATTAGATTAATACAAATTCGTAATCAATACTAACAAGCGGGTTAATGAAAATTAGCCCGTTTTTTTATGTAGATAT
>NZ_JAKEVN010000106.1:0-15224 GCF_022398505.1 Pseudoalteromonas sp. Isolate3
TACTAAGTCAGTACTAACTGAAGATTAAATACTGAGCAAGGATTAGCCAAACCCATTAAAATATAATATTCTAACAAAACCAAAAATAAAGAATAAAAGAGATAGTTATGCGTCAATATGCACTCGCTGCTGCCATTTTAGCATTAAGTAACAGCGCACTCGCAAATACGATTGAAGACACCGTAGTGAATGGCTTAAATAAACCCGCGATTTATTACACCGATATCGAGCCACACTTAAAAACCGTAGCAAAGCATCCTAGCGTCAAACTAGAACAAATTGGTACCTCATTTCAAGGACAGACACTCAATTCTCTTAAAATTGGCACAGGCCCAATCAAAGTGATGATGTGGAGCCAAATGCACGGCGACGAAAACACAGCAACTGCCGCACTTATGGACTTTTTAAGCTTCATAACAGCTGATGAAAACGCACAATGGCTAAAAAGCTGGCGACAGAAAATATCCCTTCTCATAATCCCTATGGTGAACCCTGACGGCGCGGCCGTACAAACCCGTTATAATGCTCAAGGAATTGATTTAAATCGCGATGCTAAAGCTCTTCGCACAAAAGAAGGGCAAATACTAATGGCTGCCGCAAATCAGTTTAAACCTGACTTTGGCTTTAATTTACATGATCAGAACGCATATTACGGAGCAGGAAAAAAAGGTAAACAAGCCACCATTTCAGTGCTAGCGCCAGCCTATAACGAAGCGAGAGAAGTAAATAAAAGTCGCGGCGAGGCTATGCAGTTTATAGCCCACTTAGCTAAAACGGTTGAAACAATAATCCCAGGCCACTTAGGAAAGTACAACGACAGTTACTCATACCGTAGCTTTGGGGATACTTTTTCGGAAAAGGGTATTAGAACAATATTAATTGAATCAGGAGCGTACCCTAATGATCCAAACCGACAAATAGCACGCAAGGTTAACCGTGTTTTATACAAAAAGACGATTGATTCGTTAACTTCGGGGGAGTGGAAAGACGCGAGGATATCGCAATATCACGCTATTCCATTTAACGCTAAAGACAATTGGGTCGACTTACTAATAGACGACATAATCGTAAATAGTGAGCTAGGTGATTACCAGATAGATATTGCAATTAACAATAAAGGACAGTCACCTGTAATCAAAGAGCTAGGTGATATAAGTAGTATCCGCCAAGGTTATACGAGTTTAGATGCAAGCAGCCTAAGCTTTAAGGCAGGTAACAGCTTTGTTTTAAATAAATCGTTAACGCTTACAGAAAGTAGCTATAAAAATATTTTAAAACAAGGCTATAGCTGTTTTTCGGGTGATATGAACAAATTAAAAAACACCTCAAAATGGCCAGTTTACGCGTGCAAAAGTATATTTACATCAATACCATCTCTTCACGCCCCTGCTGCTTTTTTCTTACAAGCCGACAGCATAAATAAGTATGCTATTTTGGGGACTGAGTTAATTAATCTAGAAAGTTAATAACAAAAGACAGTCACCCATAATTAAAAACACGCTTTGAAAGACAGGCACTCTTAAAAGTGCCTACTAAATCTTCAAATACTTTAGATTTTTTAACCTAAAATACTCGTTTTGTAGGCAACCTACCCTATTAGCTTAATCCACTAGTAAAAACCAAGATAAAAGATTTAGCTTTCTGAGAATTGAAAGTACGAGTTAGCTGCAATCTTTTGCAAAAAATAAAAGTTGAGAGAAATTTAAGATTAGCTAGCAAGTAATAACTTACAACTTGTTATATTACTTCGCCGCTTTCGAGCAGTTTTACTACAGTAGTTTTCAATAGCTTGTATTCGTCCTACAGCACCGTGAAATAAATGTTCAAACTGTGTTGTTAATGTWAGCCAATTTGCTGGCTCGAGATTAAGCCTCTCAAGGATAGGAGGTAAATGATGATCTATATATCCGCGTTTATCCGTGCTAATACAACGCCCTGTCTGCTCTACAAGTAACAGGTATGACTTTAACTCAAAAGGTATTCCCTTTGATTTATTCTTGTTCATACCACCAACAAAACGAGCTAGTAGCTTAGGTTGTTTTGAATTCTTCGCTCCCTGACACCGCTTTTTGAAACTTGTATAGTCAGATTGCTCTGGGGTCCTCGCAACCTCTGCACGAACAGGGTTTAAATCAACATAGGCCATGCACGCTAAAAGAGCAGATTCATCAAGTAGTGCTTGGCCCTTGAAGCGCCCTTCCCAAAAATGCCCGGTACATTCGTCTTCTTTATTTGCACGTCTGGCAATATATTCATTAAGCATTCGCATGAACCAACTAATGCTAGAAAGGCGAGTCCTATACTCTGCAACCTCTTTATTTAAAAAGGCCTGTTGAACGTCACTCAATTGCTCACCACGGAGGAAGTTTTGACCTAAAGGCGTCATTTTACTGAGCTTATTCCAGCGTAGAAGAACGGCCTTATCGGTTAACCTATTTGCTTTTTTATCATCTACATAAAGCACAATATGAGTATGATTACTCATCACTGCATAAGCACACACATCAATACAAAATACCTTCGCAAGAACAAGCAGACGATCTTCAACCCACCCTCGGCGATGTTCATATGATTTACCTGTGAGAGTATCTTCTCCGCAAAGGTAGGCGCGTCTAACGCATCGGGATACACAGTGATAGTATTTAGTATTCGACAAACAGATTTGCCGCTTCCTTGCTAAAGCCATCGTCCACTCCTTGAACTGATAATTTGAAACGCATTAGCTGTAACTAAAGTGTAGACAAAAACTCTTGTGCTGCAAGAACAGTTAAGTGTAATGACTAAGTGTAATGACTGTCTATTTAAATTTCTGCCTTTGGATTACAGCTGAGAGCTAGGCTTAAAGTGACTGTCCATGTAAAGAGTTAAACACTTTGTTACGGAAAAAAGCTGTTCAAATATCGTTAAAACCATATACTGCAAACAACAAGAAAAAAGATGAGGTTTTCTCGTGCAGTTCACTCAAGGTATGGAATACTTCTTTTCTGGCTTTAAGTTAATTAGCCAAAAGGGGTTGAAACGTTTTGTACTTATTCCTTTAACAATCAATATCCTGCTTTTTGGTAGTTCGCTGTTCTTTTTGTACGGTTGGCTCACTGATGGCTTTGCTTACATGAACTCGTTATTACCAGAATGGCTTAGCTGGCTCGAATGGCTAATGTGGCCGATTGCCGTGCTGGTGATTTTATTTAGTTACAGCATGCTCTTCACGGTTATTACGAATTTTATAGCAGCCCCATTTAACGGCCTGCTCAGTGAAAAAGTTGAGCTTTACTTAACTGGGCAAAAAATTAATGACGATAGCCTTTTCGATACAATGAAAGATGTGCCGCGCATGCTAGGACGAGAGTGGACAAAACTTTGCTATTACCTACCACGCGCTATTGGCTTTTTTATTTTATTGTGGATTTTACCTGTGATTGGGCAAGTTTTATGGGTGCTTTTCACCTGTTGGATGTATGCCGTTCAATATGAAGACTACGCTTTCGATAACCATAAAATTAGCTTTAACGAAATGAAAGGTGACTTAAAGCAAAAGCAAACCTTGTCCTATGGTTTTGGTTTAGCTGTAATGATTTTAACTGCAATCCCAATTGTTAACTTAATTGTCATGCCTGTTGCAGTATGTGGAGGCACACGTTTATGGGTCGATAATTACCGAAGTAAATATCGAACTTAAATTAGATGTTTAATCGTCTAATGAAAAGGCCAATAGTTTTAGCTATTGGCCTTTTTATTTTCAAATTGATGCTAACTGTAAAGGCTTTGTGGAACCTTAGTTACATTCAAATGTACTGTGACCTCTTCACGATCGTGATACAAATGCTTGGCTTGCAGCTCGTAGCTCACTCCATATTTATCAAGCTCTTCTTTGATCATTTTCAAACATTCGTAAACGCTGTCAAAACGTTTTTTCATAGGCAACTTGAGATTAAAGATTAGCTCTTTAGCGTAGGCATTAACTGCCCAATCAATCATAAGATTAGTCACTTTTGTCGGCTTCTCTACCATGTCACACACTAACCACTGAATATTGCGCTTTTCAGGGCGATATTTAAAACCATCTACTCTGAAGTGCTTAACCTGCCCTGTTTCCATCAAATCATCATTCATTGGGCCATTATCGATTGCGCTTACAAACATTCCACGGCGCACCAGCTGATAAGTCCAACCACCTGGGCAAGCGCCTAAATCAACGCCTCGCATGCCAGGTTGCATACGTTCTTCGGCTTCATGGGGGGGAATAAACACGTTAAAGGCTTCATCGAGTTTTAAGGTAGAGCGGCTCGGCGCATCATTAGGCATACGTAAGCGCGGAATACCCATAAAGAAAGGCGAGTTGTTAAATGTATACGAATAGCCGACATAAGCACTGTCATTTGCTAAAAATAACACATGCATTACTGGTTTCTTCTCTGCAAGCTCGCGAGTTACCTTCGAGCGCTTTTCAAGCAACTTTTTCAGTGGCGTCGAAATCTTTTTGCAGAACTTAGACAGCTCTTTACCTTCGTTAGTATCGGGCGTTTCTACGCGTAAGTCACCACATTCAGGAAAGTCAGCGGCAGCATCAACAATGGCACTAACACGGTCTTCAAGTGGCATATTATCCACTAGAGTGCCAGTAAACCATTGACGCGCAAATACCATATTTTTGAAGTCGACTTTTTTTATGATTTCATCGCCGTGACTTGCATCAAAACATTCATAAACAACAATACCTGTATTTGGTTTTGTTTTAACGTAACCTGCAAAGCCTTGTTCAGCAGCTTGAAAGGTAATTTCAGCAGCGGCATCATTTTCAAAACCACTGCGACAATAAATAATTACACTCGACATAGATAACCCTTAAAACTTATATCGTGCGGCTTGAACTAACAAAATAGCCCAACCAATAATAAAACAAACGCCGCCAATAGGGGTGATAGGCCCAAGCCATTTCATGCCCGTTAATGCGAGTAAATACAAACTACCACTAAATAGAAACGTACCTGCTATAAAAAATCCACCAGCCCAACTTAGGTTCATGCCCCACTTAATTAAGATAGCAATAGCTATAAGTGCAAGGCCATGCACCATTTGATACTCAGCAGCTGTTTTAAAAATCCCAATTGCGTATTCCGAGACACGGTTTTTTAAACCATGAGCGGCAAATGCACCAAGCATCACCGAAAACATGCAGAATAAGCTGCCAACCATTAAATATAGTTTGATCATTGCTCATCTCCTGCCACTAAATTAATAATAAACTTTGCTGCATAATCAGCAGCTTGCTGTAGATTCTCTTCTTCAGTAATTCCACTTTTTTTACGTGGTTTTAGTGAATGATCACCATCTTTGAGAAATTTGATTTCTGGCGGATTAATCATTTTAAGATCAGCGAGCTCTTGCTGATTTCCAAATGTATCGCGCTCACCTTGCAGAACTAAAAAAGGACATGGTATGTCTGCAAAATGCTCTATACGAAGTTTTTCAGGTTTTCCTGGTGGGTGAAACGGATAACCAAAAGCCACAACTCCGGCTATTTTAGCTAGGCTCTGCTCGGTACAAAGCATAGAAGCCATACGCCCCCCCATTGATTTACCACCGATAAATAAAGGCAGCTCTGGCTGTCTCTCTCTCAGCACCTCTGCAAAGTATGCAAGCAACTTAGGAGCACGCTCTGGCGGTCTTCGCTTGCCTGTCTCTTTTGCAATTTGCATATATTGAAAATCAAACAACGCCACATCAATATTGAACTGACTAATAAGTTTAGCCATTGTTTGCATAAACTCAGAGTCGCTGCCCGCCCCTGCGCCGTGTGCAAATATAAACTGTGCACGGGCATTGCCCGTTGCACTTTTAAACCACTGTAACATGTTAATACTCTTGTTCTTGCTCTACTAAGCTCAGCATCCAGTCTTTGAAAGACACTATTTTACCAAGCTCTGTTTGCGATTCACGGATCACTAAATAGTAAGCATTTTTACTTTCTAATGAGTGATTAAACGGTATGACAAGTCGACCTGCATCAATATCAGGTTTAGCTAATACGCTATTACCAATAGCAACACCCTGACCATGCACCGCAGCTTGTAATACCATCGATGAGTGACTAAAAATTGGCCCTTGGTTAACTTGCACATTACGCACACCGGCCGTTTTCATCCAAGTTTTCCAATTTTTACGGGTCGTATCATGCAATAACGTATGATTCGCCAAATCACTTGGTTGATTGAGTGGCTTAGGGCCTGTTAATAATAATGGGCTACATAAAGGCACCAGATATTCAGTGTGCAGCTTATAAGTTTGCACCCCACTCCAGTGACCTCGGCCATAATAAATGGCAATATCGACATCGTCAGAAAGTGAATTCTCATCCTGATCTTGCGCTTTAATTCGCACATCAATCTCAGGGTGTAATTCATTAAATAAACTAAGTCTGGGCACTAACCATTGAATCGCAAAACTTGGCGTTAAGCTCACTGTCAGTGAACCTTTCGCACCTCGTGCAAGCAACTTTTCTGTAGCATCAATCAGCTGGGTAAAAATCTCTTTAATATCTAAAAAGTAACCTTGCCCTTCTTCGGTCAGCAATAAAGAGCGATTTTTACGCAAAAACAGTTTTAAACCTAAATGCTCTTCTAGGGTTTTAATTTGGTGACTCACCGCTGCTTGCGTTACATACAGCTCTTCTGCCGCTTTAGTAAAGCTCAAATGACGAGCCGCAGCTTCGAATGCTTTTAGCGCATTTAAGGGAGGTAAACGACGAGACATAATCACCAAGCTTAGAATTAGTTTTTCTTATGCGTCGATTATAGCGATACAAATAAAAAAAGGCGACCATGGTCGCCTTTTTCATACTTAAATAGCAAGATTACAAGTCACTAGCGCTAGTATCTAGTGGTGCAAAGCTCTTAACCAAGTCATCAACCGCTTTCATTTGCGATAAATAACCTTCTAGTTTACTTAGTGCAAGTGCACAAGGACCATCACATTTTGCTTCATTAGGATTAGGGTGAGCTTCAATGAACAGACCTGCAATACCTAATGCCATACCACTACGCGCAAGCTCTGCAGCTTGTGCACGGCGACCATCCGCAGAGTCAGCACGACCACCAGGACGCTGTAATGCGTGTGTTGCATCAAAGATAACCGGCGCCATAGGCTTCATGTCATCCATACCTAGCATATCAACCACTAGGTTGTTATAACCAAAACTTGTGCCACGTTCACACAGCGCAACGTTGTTGTTGCCCGCTTCATTAAACTTTTTAATGATATGGCGCATTTCATGTGGCGCTAAAAACTGTGGTTTTTTCACGTTGATAATGGCGCCAGTTTTTGCCATAGCAACGACTAAATCAGTTTGTCGAGCAAGAAAAGCAGGTAATTGAATAACATCAACAACTTCAGCCACAGGTGCGGCTTGATGTGGCTCATGTACATCAGTGATTAAAGGCACATTGAAAGTAGATTTAATTTCTTCAAATATTTTTAAACCTTCTTCCATACCTGGGCCACGGTATGAATTAATTGAAGAGCGGTTTGCTTTATCAAAAGATGCTTTAAACACATATGGAATGTTTAGCTTTGATGTTACTTCTACGTAATGCTCAGCAATACGCATCGCTAAATCACGTGATTCAAGTACATTCATACCACCAAACAGCACAAATGGCTTGTTGTTGGCTAATTCAATGTCGTTAATTTTAATTAACTGGTTGTTCATTTCTATTCCTTAAGGTGCAACAGCTTGAAGCATTAATCCACAAATATAAGCCATGTAAGTACCTACACCGTAACCCAAAACAGCAAGTAAAACACCTACTGGCGCGAGAGACGGGTGGAATGCTGATGCAACAACAGGTGCAGATGCTGCGCCGCCTACATTCGCTTGAGAGCCTACTGCCATATAAAACAGTGGTGCTTTAATTAGTTTCGCGACGATTAACATTAAGCTTGCATGAGTAATCATCCAAATCGCGCCCAGTACAAAATACATTGGCGAGTCAAAAATCGCGGTAATATTCATATGTAAACCAATTGAAGCAACAAGAATGTATAAAAAGCTTGATGCTACTTTTGAAGCACCAAAGGCTTCAATATGGCGAACTTTAGTAAATGATAAACTAATACCTATGGTGGTAGAAATAACAATCAACCAAAAGAATTTACTATTTAAACTATACTCTTGCGCCCAAGGGAAATTAGCCCCAAAAAACGGACCTAAAAAGTCTGCACAAAAATGAGCAAGGCCAGTAATACCAAAGGCAATAGCAATAATCGTCATGTAATCATTTAAGGTTGGCATACGCGCATGCTCAGCATGATACTTTTCAACGCGCTCTTTTAAATCTTCAATTGCACGAGTATCTGCCCCTGTTTTGGCATCAATCGCCTTATGATTAGCTGCCATTAATAACAACACCGCCATCCATAAGTTCGCCACGATGACATCAACAGTTACCATTGCAGAGAAAATATCACCGCCCACTTCAAACATTTCTTTCATTGATGCTTGGTTTGCACCACCACCAATCCAGCTACCAGCAATGGTCGTCATACCGCGCCATACAGCATCAGGGCCATGGCCTCCGACAGCTTCAGGGTAAACCGCACTCATTACTAAGATAGCGAGTGGTCCACCAATAACGATACCCATGGTACCCGTTAAAAACATTATTAATGCTTTAGGACCAAGGTTAATAATGGCTTTTAAATCAATACTAATGGTCAGCAATATTAAGCAGGCTGGCAGTAAATAACGTGATGCAACAAAATAAACATTTGAAGAGTGACCATCAACAATACCAAAGGTATTCAGTAATGATGGTAAAAAGTAGCAAAGTAATAATGCCGGTACGTATTTATAAAATTTTTGGCACGCAGCATTATTACTGTGAGAGGTTTTAAAAATAAACCCCAAAATAACGGCAAGCAAACCAAGTACGACTGCGTCATTGGTAATTAGCGCACTGTGGGCGTCAGTCATAAATGTTCCTTTAAAATTAGTGGTGTGTATTATTGTTGTCTTCTATTTCAGCAATTTGATGCTGAATAACTTCGATAGCAGGATCATCTGGGCACTCGTTAATAAAGTACTGCAAATCATCGCGGGCCATTTTTGGGCAATCTAGCTGATTAAGTAAATAACCACGGTCACGACGCTCATAAGGGTCATCACCAAGTAATTCCATCAACATTTCAACACAATGCAAAGCATGACCAAATTTACTTTCGCTAATAAAAGACCATTTTTGCTGAGCTAAATATAATTTATATAGCTCTTCATCAAAAATCAGCTCAAGAGGTTCTTGTTCATCACCATTTTCTTCACACGCATTCTCTGGTGTTATATACCAGCTCTGCTGTCCCGTGCTGGGCTCAATTAAATAACCTTCTTCATCACTCATACCAACATGAACGTGCACGTCTCCTTGACTAAGAGTAACAGTCGCGTCCAATTCAGCATGTTGCAATAAATGACAAAGTAAAACTGCCAGCGTGGTTTGTGTACCACTGCGCATGGTAATGGTGTAGCTAAAACTATTTAACGTATACTCAGGCACTTTTAAGCTTGATGAGCTAAATAGCCATTGTTGATAAAAGGTATCAAGTAACTTATCGAGACGCTCATGTGGCTCTTTTAATTCAGCGCAAAGAGCTGTTACCGTGTCTTCAAGCTCATTGAGGGTGTCATAACAGGCTGTTAAATCAGCTTGATGATCCCACTTCAATTCAGCATCGATACAACGATAAAGCACTTTCGAAGAAAATGCGTCAAAGGCCTCTTCTTGATAGGATTCATTTTGATCTTCAAACCAAGGGGTGGTCATTTATACTGCTACATCTCTTACAAAAACGAACAGCTAGTTTACCTACTTTTCCCCTAAGTTACCAATACTGAGCGATGAGATATAGAAAAGCGGTATGACAACCTAGGCCATCAAATACCGCTTAGAGATTCTTAAAGAAGAAGTGCTGTTTTAGCAGAGGCTAAATAGCCAATTGCCAATAAGATGAGTGTGGTGATTACAAGTAATACGAGCTTCGCACTTTTTGCATTTTGCTTAGCAGCAACAACACCTAACACAATGTATGCAATAACTAAGATTATCTTTTCTAATAACCAAGACTGCTCTAAAGGGTTAAATCCTGCCATCACAATCAATACCACTGCAGAAACTAGCAGTAAAGTGTCGATACTATGACTACCAATAAATACCACTTTATTTTTTGCCAAAGTGCCCGATTTTAAGCGTGAAAACGAACGAACGTAAAATAAGATAATACTCAACACGGCAAACAGCATGTGAGTATGTTTTACTGCTAAATAATCCATATGCCCCTAATTTTGTTTTAATTAATCTGGATAACGTACAAGTACGTCTTCTATTTCTTTAACCCGCTGATTAAACACTTCAATTAACTTCGGATCAAATTGTTTGCCCTGTTGCGAGTTAATTTCCTTGATTACATCTTCAAGTGACCACGGCTCTTTATAACAGCGTTTATGACGTAGCGCATCAAACACATCAGCTAATGCTACAATGCGACCTGCAATTGGAATTTCCTCACCTTTTAAACCTTTCGGATAGCCTGAACCATCCCAACGCTCATGATGTGATAAAGCAATAATGGCTCCTGTATTAACAATGTCACGATTTGAATCTTTTAAAATTAAATGACCTTTTTCAGCATGCTGCTGCATGATAGCCCATTCTTCGTCGGTGAGCGGCCCTGGCTTATTTAAAATTGCATCAGGAATACCCACTTTACCTACATCATGTAGGGGCGCTGCTAAGCGAATAAGTTCAGCTTCGCGTTTGGGTAAACCATAGCCCAAGGCCAATTCATAGCAAATGTGCGAAACACGTTTTACATGGTTACCGGTTTCCGTTGAGCGTTGCTCTAACGCTTCACTAAGCCTAAATACTAACTCTTGCTGTGTTGCTTCAATTTCAGATTGTAACTGTACATTTTCATACGCCAACTGCACATTTTGTGAAAAAATTTCAATCAGATGACGCTGAGTGTCTGTTAAATGCTTAGGGATACCGGAAATAAATAACATCGAGTTGTGATTACATTCACTACAACAATAAGCAAATAAATAATTTTCACGGTAGACGATGGTTTTTTCGTTCAATGCTTGCTGGCAGGCTTGCAACTGCTCATTATCTAGGACTTCTTCGATAGCCTTACCTTCACTACGTTCAAACTCACCACGCCCCGAAAATACCACTAACTTCTTTTGATTATCCTGCGGGTTACTGGCAACTAAGCTTGTTGCATACATTGCTTGATCAACAGTACCGAGTAATGAGGTGAGTTGTTGCATCACCCCTTCAATAAAGCTCTCAAGTGAATGAGTTGAGAAAATATCACGTGATGCTTTAATAATTTTTTCAAGGCCTTGACGAGATTGCTCAATCGATAAAATGTCACGGTAAGAACGTAAACTCGACATAACCACGGTAAAAAGTTTCTGTGCAGTTAGCTCAGTTTTTGACTTGTAGTCATTGATATCGTAGTTAACTATCACTTGTCGCTCAGGTGCTTGACCTGGCTGACCGGTACGAAGAATGATACGAATGTGATTATTTTTTGCAGTTTCGCGAATAAACTTAGCAACTTTAAGGCCTGCGTCGTCAGTTTCCATTACCACATCAAGTAATACGATGGCAGCATCTGGATGCTGCTCAATTACCTCTTTGGCTTCTTCACCCGAATAGGCACTAATAAACTCTAAGCGTTTATCTTGAAATTCAAAGTCACTCAACGCAAGCTTTGTTACGGCATGTACTTCTGGCTCATCATCGACGATGATGACTTTCCAACTACCCTGAACCACCTCATTAACTTCATCAAGTGCTTCATCCGAAAACAAAAAATCATCCATTCTATGGGACCCTCAAAGGCTATGTACGCACAGTGCTCTTCATGATTATTTAGGCCATTGTGCTAAGGTTACACGGTCATTACCGCCAAGATCTTTAATTGTAAGTATATGGCTATACGACATTTGTGCAAAAAATTCTTGTACCTTCACACTTTGTTTGTAGCCATGTTCAATTAAAAGATAGCCATTTGTCGTTAAATAGTCACGCGCGCTAGTAATAATTTGTTTAATATCAGCCATACCGTCATCATCTGCAACTAATGCAGAGAGCGGTTCAAAGCGAACATCACCTTGGCTTAAGTGCTCATCATCATGTTCAATATACGGAGGATTGCTGACAATTAGGTCAAACTTTTCTGTACTTACTGCACTAAACCAATTGCTCAACGTAAAAGTGGCGTTGTTAATACTAAGTCGTTGTTTGTTCTCTTGGGCAAGCTCAACTGCATCAGCAACTCTATCAACCCCTGTCACCTGCCAATTTGGCATTTCACTGGCTAATGCTAAGGCAATTGCCCCTGTTCCCGTGCCTAAATCAAGCACCTTGGCATCAGCAGGTAATTCAAGACCTAAAGCATACTCAACTAAAGTTTCGGTATCGGGTCTTGGGATCAAAGTCGTTGGGTTAACCTTCAAAGGAAGGCTCCAAAATTCACGAAAGCCAACAATGTGAGCAACGGGTTCACCATTTAAACGGCGCTGACATGCTTGTTGAAAATCAAGTTGTTGCTGTTCGGTAAGTTGTTTTTCTGGCCAGGTAAATAAGTAACTGCGTGGTTTATCAAGAATGGATAATAAGAGGACTTGTGCGTCTAGCTTAGCACTGTCGCTGCTAGGCGTTAATAACGCCGTTGCAGCAACAATTGCTTGTTCAATGCTTTGCGGCACGATTATTCATCGCCCATCGCAGCAAGTAAATCAGCTTGGTGTTCTTGCATTAGAGGTTCAATAACACTGCCCAAATCACCTGCAACTACTTCATTTAAACGGTAAAGCGTTAAATTAATACGGTGATCTGTGATACGACCCTGCGGGTAATTATAAGTACGAATACGCTCAGAACGGTCACCACTACCTACTAGGTTACGACGCTCTGATGCTTCAGCCGCTTGACGCTTTTCATCTTCAGCTTGTTGTAAGCGCGCACCAAGTACTGACATCGCTTTAGCACGGTTTTTATGCTGTGAACGTTCATCCTGACACTCTACAACTACGCCCGTTGGAATATGCGTAATACGGATTGCTGAGTCAGTTTTATTTACGTGCTGACCACCGGCACCCGATGCACGGAAAGTATCTACTTTAATATCCGCAGGATTAATCTCAATTGCTTCCGCTTCAGGGATTTCAGCCATGACTGCTACAGTACACGCAGATGTATGAACACGGCCTTGCGATTCTGTCTCTGGTACACGTTGTACACGGTGCGCACCTGATTCGAACTTAAGCTGACCATAAACACCTTCACCTGAGATATGTGCAATCACTTCTTTATAACCGCCGTGCTCACCTTCATTAGTACTAACGACTTCCACCTTCCACTTTTTAGTTTCAGCGTAGCGACTGTACATACGGAATAAGTCACCTGCGAAGATAGCAGCTTCATCACCACCGGTACCGGCACGAACCTCTAGGTAGACGTTATTATTGTCTTTAGGGTCCTTAGGTAACATTAGAATTTGGATTTCGTCTTCTAAAGCAATTATTTGTGCTTTTGCTTCTTTATATTCTTCTTGCGCCATTTCACGCATATCAGGATCAGAGTCTTTTAACATTTCTTCAGCAGTAGCAACATCATCTTGTGCTTGTTGGTAAGCTAAAAATGCTTTTACGATTTCTTCTAATTCTGAGTATTCTTTAGATAAGGCACGAAAGCGATTTTGGTCGCTGATCACAGAGGGGTCGCTTAGTAGCGCTTGCACTTCCTCATAACGCTCAACTAAGGTTTCTAATTTTCTATAAACAGACTCTTTCATTTAACGACTATTCCTGATCAATACCTAACATTTTCTTTAATTGGCTTAACTCCGCTGCTTCACCTTTTTTAGCAGCATCTTGAATGGCACGGGTAGGTGCGTGCATCAAGCGGTTGGTCAGTTTGTTTGCCAACTCGAGTATAACTTTTTCAGCTTCTTTACCTGCTTGCAGCTGGCCTAAGGCTTTTTCGACTAGTTCTGACTTTATATCTTGTACATCGTTGCGATAATGGCGAATTAAATCCACCGAATCGAGTGAACGCAACCACATAGCAAATTCATCGGTACGTGAGCGAATAATAGCTTGTGCTTGCTCAGCAGCCTGCTCACGGGCGGCGATATTCTCGCTTACTATGGCTTGTAAGTCATCAACTGAATACAAATAGGCCGCATCTAATTCGCCTACTTGGCTCTCGATATCACGTGGTACTGCAATATCAATAAATAACATTGGTTTGTGACGGCGCTTTTTCAGCGCTTGTTCTACTACCCCTTTACCAATGATGGGCAAAGTACTGGCGGTTGAACTAATTACAATATCTGCATCATGTAAACGCTCAGGTAACTGAGCTAATGCAATGACATCCGCATCAACATCATCTGCTAACGTTTTAGCTCGTTCAATAGTACGGTTAGCAACTGTTATTTTTTGCGGATCATTTTGGTATAAGTGTTTAGCAACCAGCTCTATCGTCTCACCTGCCCCAATAAGCAATACATTGGTTTTATCTAATTTGCCATAAATGTGCTTAGCAAGATTAACAGCTGCATAAGCAACAGATACCGCACTGGCACCAATATCAGTTTCGGTACGAACTTGTTTTGCAACTGAAAATGTTTTTTGAAATAAACGGTCGAAGGTTACACCTATCGCATCATGGGTTTTCGCATTATGGTAAGCTTGCTTTATTTGCCCTAAAATTTGCGGCTCACCGAGTACTAACGAATCTAGACCACATGAAACCCGCATTAAATGGTTAATTGCTTCATGATCTTCATGATAATAAACATTATTGCTCAGTTCCTGTTCATCCAACCCATGGAAACTGGCTAACCAGTGCAACAGGGTTTGGGAATTACGCTCAGCAAGGCTACAATAGATTTCAGTTCGGTTGCAGGTCGAAACAATAACCGCCTCATTAAAATGCGAGTGACCACTTAATTGCTGCAACGCCTCAGACATTTGCTCTGGCGAAAAAGCGACTTTTTCACGTAATTCTACGGATGCGGTTTTGTGATTTATACCAAGTGCTACGATGGTCATATGTACCAAATATTGCTAAGCCCAGCTGTAAAGGCGTTAATTTTACCAAAAATCAGCGGAATATGGAAAGTAAGGAACGACATTTGATTAAACAATATTTGAT
>NZ_JAKEVN010000107.1:0-14937 GCF_022398505.1 Pseudoalteromonas sp. Isolate3
CAATTAGCCTATACTCGCTGTGTTCATTTTGAGAACAGCAAAAACTATTAAAATATARAAAGGAAACTACAATGTCACACGGGACATGTAATAAATATATGCTAGCCAGTGGCTTACTGTGTCTAGCGAGTTCAGCATTTGCAAATGTTAATAATGCCGACTTCGAAACTTGGTCAGCAAATAGCCCTGCAAGCTGGAGCATCATAGATAGCGGTATTAGTCTTAGCGCTAATAGTAATGTGGTTTACTCAGGTAATTACTCAGCGCAAGTCGTGGTAAATACTGGCACGCAAAGTAATACCGATTTACAACAATTAGTTGATGTTGTGGCGGGCGAAAGTTATGAGTTTTCTGCTTGGGTTTACCATACAGAAGGCGGCGTAAAAGCACGCTTAGTGGTTGATGGCTATCAAGGCTATTCTAATTCAGCAATAACTAATCAGTGGCAACAAGTCAGTTACCAGTATACAGCCTCTGCAACAACGTCTATTAATGTTGGCTTACGCTTTTACGACGTCGCAGGTTTTGATGGCAGCGAAGTAGTTTATGTAGATAACTTGGCACCAAGCACAGGCTCAACCCCACCTCCTATGGGCAGCTGCGCAGATAACCAAGTATCTTTGACCCTCACTACCGATAACTATGGGGAAGAAACCAGCTGGCAAATCACTAATAGCCAAGGTAGTGCAGTGGCAGCAGGCGGCAGCTATGCAGCAAATACTCAGTACAGTGAGCAAGCATGTTTAACTGATGGTGACTATACCTTTACTATTTTTGATAGTTATGGTGATGGCATATGTTGCTCTTACGGTAACGGTAGCTATAGCCTTTCGTCAGGTCAAACAGTACTTGCTAGTGGTGCAAGCTTCCAAAGCTCAGAAGCTACGCCGTTTAGTTTAGGTGATAGCTCAGGCGGCGGTGACGGTGGTGGTACGACACCAACTGAGCCAACTGGATACTATGTTACAACGCAAGGCCTTAGTGGTTATGCACTGAAAACAGAGTTATACAACATCATTAAAGGTCACAACTCGCAGGGCTATTCAGCAATTTGGAGTTTTTACGATGTTGCTTCACGCGATAAGTATTTTGAAAATGACAACTCAATTTTAGACCGTTATTCAGAAAACCCGGCAGGCCAAGACAGCTACAACTATGTTGCTGTGAGCGATCAATGTGGTACATACAACAGCGAAGCAGATTGCTACAACCGTGAGCATTCTTTCCCGAAAAGTTGGTTTGGTGGAACAGTTGAACCAATGAATTCAGACGTACATCACATTTTTGCCACTGATGGTTATGTCAACTCAAAACGCAGTAACTATCCATTTGGTGAAGTAGCTAGTGCAAGCTATACCTCTAGTAACGGCAGCAAATTAGGCAGCGCTGCTAGCTCATTAAATTACTCAGGAACGGTTTTTGAACCTATTGATGAATTTAAAGGTGACTTTGCAAGAGCGTATTTCTATATGGCAACACGCTATGAAAACGTGATTGGCTCATGGCAAAACAACACAACCTACAGTAACGCTGTACTGAATGGTTCATCAAATCAGGTATTTGAGAGCTGGGTCGTTGCTATGTTATTAAAATGGCATAATGAGGATCCTGTTAGCCAATTAGAGCTTGACCGTAACCAAGCTGCTTATGAACATCAAGGTAACCGCAACCCATTTGTGGATCACCCAGAATTTGTAGAAATGATTTGGTAACTTCGTTAAGCCAAGGCGCTTAGTTTCGGCTAAGTGCCTTTTTAAACGACAAAACATGAGCTAACCCTCGAATACGTTTAACTGCTCGACGAGACGAATGTCATGTAACAAATGGTTATGCCTTACCGACAAAGTGTTTTCTGGTGTTGGCTGTATTTTGTAACCGAGGTGCTGTAAAACCAGTGTAAATAGCGCTTTCTGCTGGTAACCCATAGGTTGCCCATTTAATTGAAACTCTTCGATTACATTCTGCGCATAACTAGAATTATTTTGTAATGACTGCCAAATGTGCTTTTGCACTTGATAAACCTGTATCACTGACGTGTGATAGCAATTGATCTGTAGGCTTAATAAATAGTTTTCTAGTGAGCTCATAGGGATATCCATAACAAAAAAAATCACTTTAAAAGCTCAAGTTAAGTTGAGGTAAAGTGTTTTGTTATTATTTTTTACCCCATTTATTCATAATTTGTTTAAATAGTTTTGCTTCTTTATCTTCACAGGGTCTTGGGGATCCGCTTGGCACTCCAGATTTACCAAACACCGAATTAAGGTCAATGTCATAGCACTGACCATTAAGCATCTCGGTACGCTTGCTGCCATCGCCACTTTGCCAAACGACGGTTGCTTTATCAGAGACGGTTAATTGCGCAGGCACTGTAACCCTGCCTACAGACGAATTATTATGTGCGGCTTCAACCTGTCCAAATGCAGAGGCACTAGTAGCGCTATTTTCAAAATTAAGCTGTGGAATTGGCGCATAAGGGTTGAGCTTTTTAAAGGGTATCGCAGCTTTTTTTGAGTTTTCAGTGCTCACTTGTCTCTGCTCACTAACCAAGCTTTCAAGTGCTTTAGCATCTTTTACCTGTTCAGAGCCATTCTTCGGTATACCTTCTTTTTGCGGCACAGCCTTAGCCTCATCTGGCATTATTTGTGGCTGTTCTGGTGAAGGTTTTTCTTGGGTTTTCTTAACACTCGGTAACGCAGTTAAATCAACACTCACATAAGCGTTGATTACTTTTGGTGGCTCGGCAACTGAAGGCCGTTTCACAAATTTGCCATGTTGAATAAACAGCAGCAATAACAAAACATGCAGCGTAATTGAAATGATCCATGCTTTATAATTCCTTTTTAACACCCAAGCGCTCCGTTTTTGTTTATAAGAGTGACAAATGAACGAATAAGTTCATCGGAAATTAAACGGTAAGCGGTAAGCGGTAAGCGGTAAGCGGTAAGCGGTAAGCGGTAAGCGGTAAGCGGTAAGCGGTAAGCGGTAAGCGGTAAGCGGTAAGCGGTAAGCGGTAAAAAACTAACTAATAACAAACTTGAGTCAAGTGTTCTCTGTCTAAAACCCACCCATTCGATCTGCTTAAAGCTTAGGGCTTAGGGCTTAAAACTTTTTCAAGCATAAAAAACACGCTTTCGCGTGCCTGATTACTATACATTTTAATTTCAGTTGCTTGCGGGAGCTGTGGCTAATGAGAGCGAACCGACGACCTTCGGCTCATGGCGCCTAAATTTCAGGCATAAAAAAACACGCTTTCGCGTGCCTGATTACTATAAATTTTAATTTCAGTTGGTTGCGGGAGCTGTGGCTAATGAGAGCGAACCGACGACCTTCGGCTCATGGCTCCTAAATTTCAGGCATAAAAAAACACGCTTTCGCGTGCCTGATTACTATAAATTTTAATTTCAGTTGGTTGCGGGAGCCGGATTTGAACCGACGACCTTCGGGTTATGAGCCCGACGAGCTACCAGGCTGCTCCATCCCGCGCCTGAAATTGTAGATTTATTTAAAGTTGCTTTACATGACAACTTGGCTTCCAATTCAGAAAATTGGTTGCGGGAGCCGGATTTGAACCGACGACCTTCGGGTTATGAGCCCGACGAGCTACCAGGCTGCTCCATCCCGCGCCTGTAATTATTAAGTTTATTTTACTTCTCACTTAATTTAAGAAGTCAGCCAATTCAGAAAATTGGTTGCGGGAGCCGGATTTGAACCGACGACCTTCGGGTTATGAGCCCGACGAGCTACCAGGCTGCTCCATCCCGCGCCTGTAATCTCTAAGTAACGTTAACATGTTAACCATGCCTTGTTCCGAAGAGAGCGCTATAATATAGCAATTAAATTAGAAATCAAGCGTTATAATTGAAATAGAGCCTCAACCGAACAAAAAGCACACAAAACTACACTAAAATCCGCGCTGATGAGGACTAATCATTTTTTGCCATTCCCAATCAGGGTGCCCCATGACGATAAAGTCTGGATTCTCGGTACTTTCACGTTGATTATAAGTGAGTGGGTTAAATTCAGCATCCGTAATACATCCTCCGGCTTCTTCAACAATCACTTGCGAAGCGCCGGTATCCCACTCACCTGTTGGCCCTATTCGTAAAAAACAATCGGCTTTACCTTCTGCTATGATACAAGCTTTTAGTGAACATGAGCCTAATGCCACAGTCGCAAACTGAGTATTTAGATACTGGCTTACAGCTTCAATTTTTTGTCTGCGGCTTACAGCTAAGGTTAAATTATCGGGTGTTGCTACTGAAATTTGCTGATCTTGGCCATTTTCACGTTTAAATGCACCATTTTGGTAACTTGCAAAATAAGTTATTTGTTTCGCTGGCCAATGAATAACGCCAAGAACTGGACGATTATTTTCAACTAAAGCGATATTTACTGCAAAATCACCACTTTCGAGAATAAACTCACCCGTACCATCCATTGGATCAAGTAACCAATAACGATGCCAATCTTTTCTGTCTGCAAGTGCTGGAATGGGTGTTTCTTCTGACATAATTGGAATATCAGGTGCTATAGCCTTTAAACCTGCCATTAATACATCGTTAGATGCTAAATCGGCCTTGGTGACCGGAGTATGATCTGACTTTTGCTCAGCACCAATATCATCCTGCTGATAAATTGCCATAATGGCATCGCCCGCTTGCTCAGCTAACCGAATGCACGGTTCTAAAAAATCATTCATTGCCCGCTCCCGACTCTAAGTACTTTGTTAATAATAGCAAAGCTGCGACACTTCGTGCTTCAGTAAAGTCTTCTTGTTGCAATAATGATTGCCAATCACTCATTGGCCATTTCACCACAACAAGCGGTTCTGGCTCATCACCAGGCAAGGTTTCAGGGTAAAGATCTTCGGCATACAAAATATGCATAGTGGCATTAAAGTAACTAGGTGCCATACTGACTTTTTTAAGTTCAGCGAAATGCTTAGCACCAAAGCCAACCTCTTCTTTGAGCTCGCGGTCGGCAGCTTGCTCAGGTGTTTCACCTGGGTCAATTAAACCTTTTGGAAAACCCAACTGATAATCATTGGTACCCGCACAATACTCTCGCACTAATAACAGTTCGTTATCGGCCGTTACAGGTACAATCATAACGGCACCTCTGCCACCGCCACGAATTCTTTCGTATTGCCTTTGCTCGTCATTTGAGAACTTCAATTCGAGAGATTCAACAGTAAATAATCGGCTTTTAGCGACAACTTCATTAGACAAAATTTGCGGTGGTGTAGGATGCTTTTTCTGTGTCATTGGCATTAATTTGCTATCATGGCAGTTATGCTCATCATAAATCTTTTAAAGTGAATTGCCTATGTTAAATTGGTCAAAAATCGATACTGTGTTGTTAGATATGGATGGCACCCTACTCGATTTGCATTTTGATAATTACTTTTGGCTTACTGTTATTCCCGAGCAATATGCGCATAAACATAAAATCAGTTTAGACGAAGCAAAAGCTGACATTTTGCACCGTTATCAACAAGTTCACGGACAAATTAATTGGTACTGCTTAGATTATTGGCAACAGCAACTTGACTTACCAATTATGGCGTTAAAACGTGACATTCAACATTTAATCAGAATTCGTGAAGATGTTCCGCCATTTCTAACGGAACTAAGAAAAGCAGGCAAGCAATTGATCATGCTCACTAACGCACACCCAGATTGTGCCATGTTAAAGTTTGAACTAACTGCGATTGATAACTACTTAGATGGCGTGATCTCAACTCACCAATATGGCGTGAGTAAAGAGCATCAACCATTATGGCAACAAGTACACCAAGAATGGCAGTTTGATAAGGAACGGACTTTATTTGTGGATGACAGCCCGGCAGTACTCGATGCGGCAAAAGAGTTTGGTATTGGTCATATTCTTGCGGTTGCCAACCCAGATAGTCAGCAACCGCACAAGCAGTTCGATGGCTTTTTATCGACCATCGATTTTCGAGAGTTTATGCCCGTTATAAAATGAGCATAAACACGTTTATTTAGGGTAACGCTGCTCTAAGCCTTGGTATACAAGCTTTGCGAAATCCGCGTGCTCTGTATCTAGGCTTTTTACAACTTCAACTAGGTGCTCATTATCTTCTTGACCGTTCCACACTTTGATATAACTACCGTCTTTGTAGCCATGATCTTGGCGGAAAAAATTCAAAGTGTTTTTACCTACGTAACCACGGTATAAATCGTCGATATCCATACCGATTTGTGCCATACAACCAGCAAATGCAGCAGCATTAAAGCTCTTTTCAGCGACAGCTGAAGCAGCTAATAATTCGAGTGTTTGTTTAAAGTCATCAGCTTGAACTGGCGCACTTAACTCTGCTTCAAGTTGTGCTGCTAACTGCTCATAGCTGGTTTCACCATCGATACGTAAAGATAAACCGAAATGGAAAATATCAACTAACTCTAAAATAACTTGTTCAGTATCTGGAGTTTGTTTCTTCCACCACTTCCAACCATAGTGATCAAGCATTTCAGCACACTCAACCCAAATTGCACGATACCATTCAAAACCTTGGCTAAACCATTGCTCATGTACTTTGGTATTCATCGCATTTTGCATCTCGAGCATGACAACGAGTTTTTGTAAATTAGCAGACATTTTTTATCCCAACTTGCATTTTTTATTTGCCTATATATTACAGTAAAGATGAAATAAATACCGCAACAATCAGGTCATCTTTGCAGTTGATAAAAATAACCGAGGAAGCCCATGTTTAAATCTCTACTTATTAGCGCACTGTTTGTGCTATCAAGCCAAGTTGTTGCTGCAACTGCCTCTAATATTGCCGAATCTGCAGAGCAAGTCAGTCCATTATTACCAGGATTAGCGGTGCCAAATGTTGAATTAAAAGACCAATACGGCAAAACCGTCTCATTAAGTGAGCGCTTTAAAGAAAAAACCACAGTGCTGATTGTTTATCGTGGTGGCTGGTGTCCATATTGTTCAAAACAATTGGCCAGCGTACAAAAAATAGAGAAAGAATTAGCTAATTTAGATGCGCAATTAATTGCCGTTTCGCCAGACAGCCCTGAAAAACTTGCTGAAACAAAAATTACAGCTCCTAGCTATCAATTGCTTTCTGACGACAGCCTCACTTTGGCGCAAACGTTAGGTTTAGCATTTTACTTAGATGACAAAACAGCAAAGATTTACCGCAATAAGCTTGGGGTTAACTTTGTGTCGCTAGATGGTGAAGCGAAAGTAGCGTTACCAGTACCTGCAGTGTTTGTAATCGACACAAATGGGTTAGTTCATTTTCAATATGCTAACCCAAATTACAAAGTACGTTTAACAGAGGATTTATTACTAGCAGCTGTTAAATCAGTGAGCGAACAATAAATTAGCAAGGGATAAGCAGAACATGCTTCTGCTTATCGGCCTTGTGTAAATTCTTGCCAAGATTCAATTAAATCAACAAAGTCTTCAAAGCCGCAGCCACTGCACAGGCCTTCTTCTTCAAGCATTAAATCATCATCTTGGTAGGCAACTAAGTCTTCATTATCTTGATGTAATGCATGTGCTTCGAATAATGCTTCGTCTTTACTTAAGATCAAATCAATTTCTTGACCTTGTAAGGTTAAAGGCTCATGGCAGCTGTTAACCGCAGCGATCAAAGCTTGCACCATCGCTATTTTTTCTTTACCAACTTCTTCGTTTAGCCAACGGCCTATGATGGCATGTTCAGAAGAAATTTTAATGCGTAAACCGCTAATAGGGTCGCGGATAAATTGATATTCCATGGAGGGTACTCATAATACATTATCTGCTAATTATACCGTTTGCAGCTAAACGTGGCGAGTTTTGCAACCTTAAAACAACACGAGCGCCTAAGTGGCGCTCGTGTTTGTGCTATTTAAATAGCTAGAGTCGCGATTTGAAGCGTGCAGCATCAATAATCGCCCATAGGTATACGATTGGCAGTAAAATAAAACCAACTGCCACATAAATTAGTGCACCACTAATAACCCATGCTAAAAAGAATGCAATAGCCGCCATTAAACGACCTTGTACCAATTGCCCTAAACCAGGAAAAAAGATATTACATATTGCTGCGATTACATTACCGCCAGAACCTTGCTCTGCCATACTAACCTCTATAGTTTTTAATGATTATACTTTTAGTAAACATACTTTATGCCAACTTATTATGGCTTACAAATCAAAGCGTTAAAAAATAGCGTTTTTTTGATTTTAGTTCTTTTTGCTAAAAATCGGTCAAATTCACAATTTTTATTTACAATTTTAATGACTTGCCAAAATAGCTGTTTATAAAAACAGTATTTTATTTAGCCTTGCATAAACACCTGTTATACTCCACTCATTATAGATTGAAAAGGCGTAACGATGGACGTTTCTGAATTACTCGATGGCTTAAATGACAAACAACGGGATGCAGTCGCAGCCCCATTGCAAAACATGCTAGTACTTGCAGGTGCGGGTTCTGGTAAAACTCGAGTACTTGTTCATCGCATCGCATGGCTTATGCAAGTTGAGCAAGCTTCTGCATATAGTATCTTTGCGGTAACGTTCACTAACAAAGCCGCGAAAGAAATGCGCACCCGTGTAGAAGAAACGTTAAAAGCACCGGTTGGTGGTATGTGGATTGGTACTTTCCATGGCTTATCTCATCGTATTTTGCGCGCCCATCACCGTGAAGCGAACTTGCCTGAAAGCTTTCAAATCTTAGATTCTGATGATCAACAACGTATGATCAAACGCTTGCTTAAAGCGATGAACATCGATGACAAAAAGTGGCCTGCAAAACAGTTTGGCTGGTATATCAGTGCGAAAAAAGATGAAGGCCTACGTCCTAAAGACATTCAAGCCTACGATATTAACGAGCAAATGATGTTGAAAGTCTATGCTGCGTATCAAGAGGCTTGTGACCGCGCTGGTTTAGTCGACTTTGCAGAAATACTGCTACGCTGCTACGAAGTACTTAAGAATCATCCGACACTTTTACGTCACTATCAACAGCGTTTTGCCCACATGCTGGTAGACGAGTTTCAGGATACCAATACTATTCAATATGCTTGGTTAAAATTACTCGCGGGTAATACGAATAGTATTATGATCGTAGGTGATGATGACCAAAGTATTTATGGCTGGCGTGGCGCAAAAATTGAGAATATCAAACGCTTTTTAACTGACTTCGAAGCCGAAACCATTCGCCTTGAACAAAATTACCGCTCAACAGCAACCATTTTGAAAGCGTCAAATGCGCTGATCAAAAACAATGCTGAACGCATGGGCAAAAGCCTTTGGACAGACGGCAATGATGGTGAGCCTATTTCTGTTTATGCCGCTTTTAATGAATTAGACGAAGCACGCTTTGTTAGCAGCAAGCTACGTAGCTGGCTAAATGCAGGTAATGCATTACAAGACGCCGCCATTTTATACCGTAACAACGCGCAATCTCGTGTACTCGAGGAAGCAATGTTGCAAGAAGGCTTAAAATACCGCATATACGGTGGTATGCGCTTCTTCGAACGCCAAGAGATCAAAGATGCACTTTCGTATTTACGTTTAGTCGGTAACCGCCAAGATGATGCCGCTTTCGAGCGTGTTATTAACACCCCAGCACGCGGCATTGGTGATAAAACGTTAAGCCACATTCGTGATTGCGCGCGGAATGAGTCACTGCCGCTTTGGTATGCCGCAAAAGCAATTGTAGAGCAGCAGCACTTATCTGGCCGTGCAGCAAGTGCAGTCACTAAGTTCTTAGAACTTGTTGAACATATCGAAGATAAAATCAGCGATCTGACCTTAGAAGAGCAAGCTAAATACGCCATTCAAACTTCTGGGTTAATGGCTATGTATCAAGCTGAAAAAGGTGAAAAAGGCCGTGCTCGCGTAGAAAACTTAGAAGAGCTTATTAGTGCGTGTGGCCAATATGAACTACCGGAAGATGAAGAATTCAGCTCGCCACTACAGGGCTTTTTGGCTTATACCTCACTAGAATCAGGCGAGGGCCAAGCCGATGAGCACGAAGACGCGGTTCAAATGATGACCCTGCACTCAGCAAAAGGCTTAGAGTTCCCGCTGGTATTTATGGTCGGTGTTGAAGAAGGCATGTTCCCGTCACAGCAAAGTAATGAAGAATCTGGCCGTTTAGAAGAAGAACGCCGCTTGTGCTATGTAGGTATGACTCGCGCAATGGAAAAACTATACATTAGCCACGCGGAAAGTCGCCGTTTATACGGACAAGAAAAATACCATAGTCCATCACGCTTTTTACGTGAAATGCCTGAAGACTGTATCGAAGAAATTCGTATTAAAACCCAGGTCTCAAGGCCACCTGCGGCAGGTCGCTTTAGTCCATCAGTGACGCATGCAGCATTTGAAGATAGCGGCTTTAACTTAGGACAACGTGTATTGCACGCCAAGTTTGGTGCAGGGACCGTACTCAATTACGAGGGTAGCGGCGCACAGTCACGTATTCAAGTGAACTTTGATGACTTAGGCAGCAAATGGCTTGTAACACAGTATGCAAGACTTCAAGCCTTATAATGAGTATATAACAGCACTGTGTAACGAGCTGGTGATTGCAAAGCATCGCCAGCTTGTCATAGTGCAAGGAAGCGAAACTTGGTGCTATCAGTTTGCTAGCCAACTAGCGCTTAAAAATAGCTATGTTTTCAGCAGTAGCTCACAATTAGTGAGTAGTGAGTTTCCAAAACATGCTCACCAAATTCTTGGCCAAGAGTTTCAGCACGCAATTTTTGATGGTTTTAGCGGCTTATATGTCGATAAACTAGCAGCGCTTGCAGGTACCGTAAAAGCAGGTGGTGTACTGATATTATTACTGCCCAATGACAGTCATTGGCAAGACCCTGCACTAAGGAGTATTACCTCCTATGGCGAAGAGATTACACACAGTTTTTTTAATCAGCGTTTTTTCGCCAAGCTAAAGTTGCAGCCACATTATTTAACTCAGCATTCTCTCCCAGCTTACCAGCCGGTATCACCAGCAACTGCTGAGATAAACTATCAGCAACAACAGCTATGTGTAGAGCAAATAATTAAAACCGCGACAGGGCG
This sequence comes from Pseudoalteromonas sp. Isolate3, assembly GCF_022398505.1. Classification (NCBI taxonomy): domain Bacteria; kingdom Pseudomonadati; phylum Pseudomonadota; class Gammaproteobacteria; order Alteromonadales; family Pseudoalteromonadaceae; genus Pseudoalteromonas; species Pseudoalteromonas sp. Isolate3. Next base: position 11,065 of record NZ_JAKEVN010000107.1, read on the forward strand.
CACTAATCGACCTTTAGTTATTAGTGCAGATCGAGGTCGTGGTAAGTCAGCCGCTTTAGGGCTTGCAGCAGCAAATCTTCAAGATAAGAAAATCCTTATTTGTGCAACACAAGCTAAAGCCGTACAAACAAGCTTTAAACATTTAGCCGCTAAGCTTGGTATCAGCAAAGAGCAAAACTGTAAACAACTAGCTAACCTCAGCTATGTTGCGCCAGATACACTGTTAAACGAAAAACCAGACTGTGATCTGCTATTTGTCGATGAAGCTGCCGCTATTCCTGTACCAATGTTATTGCAGATCCTGAAAAATTACCCACGAATCGTATTTGCTAGCACTATGATTGGTTATGAAGGGAATGGGCGTGGTTATACGTTACGCTTTTTACATTATTTACGTGGCCAATTTAAATCACTAAAGACAATCACTTTGGGCGAGCCAATTCGTTTTGCCAACCATGACCCGCTAGAAAATATCATACGTGAACTATTACTACTCGATGCAAAGTACCTAGACACGCAAAGTAGTGAAGCATACGAATTTGAAAATATAAGCAAAGAACAACTTATTGATAATGAGCAGCTACTTAGCCAAATTATGGCGCTATTGGCGTTGGCTCATTACCAAACCACGGTAAACGACTTACGGCAATTGCTTGATGCCCCTGAGTTACAGCTATCTATCTGTAAACAAGAAAATGCGTTAAAAGCCGTTTGCTTAATTGCTATTGAGGGTGGCTTAACAGCAGAAATCGCAGAGCAAGTAATAAAAGGAAAGCGTCGACCACATGGTCATTTAATGGCGCAAACTCTGACTCAATTGAGCCGAAATACAGAAGATTTGTGTAAACGCTCAGCGAGAGTGGTAAGAATAGCGGTCGCACCAGAGTCCCATCAACAAGGTATAGGTTCAGCCCTATTAAACTTTTGTGAGAACCAATTAAAAGATTGTAGTTATTTCGGAGCCAGCTTTGGGGCAAACGCTGCTTTAGTTAAGTTTTGGCAAAGTAATGGCTTTAATGTTGTTAAACTTGGATTTAGTCACGATAAAGCGACCGCGGAACATGCTGCCTTAGTGATGAAAGCTTTAGATGAGCAAAGCAAAGATAGAGCTGCACAATTCATTGAAGAATTTAAACAAGACCTCTCTTTGCAACTACTCAGCCATTTTAGCTCACTTCCTTGGCAGCTTATTATGGAACTATTTAAAGGCCACCCTAGAAGTGACTGTCCTGAAGGCTTAAATGAAAGAGCAGAACGGCTCTTAACAAGCGATATTAACCACTTTCAAGTACAGCCATTGCTATGGCAAATGATTTGGTGCACACCAATTAGTCTAAATTTATTAGATGAAAATACAAAATTCATCCTAATTCGACTAGTATTACAGCAAACCTCTGTAAATAGCTTGATCGAAGAAGCCGGTTTTACAGGTAAAAAAGACTTAGACTTAAAGTTCAAAACCGCAGTGCAAGGTTGGTATGCTCACTATAAATCTCTTCAAAATAACAGCCATTAAGTGTTTCTGTATATATACCTTACTGCTATCTCAGTTCGCTTTCGCTGAGCTTAAACAACCAACTATTAAACTTGGCATGTCTACAGCACTGACTGGACCTGCTAAGCAAATAGGCGAACAACTAGCGCTTGGCAGTAATATTTACTTCAATAAAATCAACAAAGAAAACGGTATTAATGGGCAAAGTATCGATCTAATATTAGCTGATGATGGCTATGAGCCAAAAAATGCCGTAGTGAATACCCGCGAGTTTTTATTTGACCAAAAGATCCATGCAATTTTTGGCTCAATGGGAACACCGACAGCCCATGCAATTAAACCCCTGCTAGATAGGCACCGCATTCCATTTCTAATGCCATTTACGGGCGCTGACTTTTTACATAACAGTTCAATGCCAAATGTATTCAACCTCCGTGCCAGCTACCAAGATGAAGCGATTGAGCAAATTAACTATTTAATCAAAGAGCAAAAGCATGAAAAAATTGGGCTAATGATCCAGGCTGATGAATTTGGTTATATGGTTGAGAGCAACCTGGTTAACGCACTAAAAATACATGGAATTAAGCCAGTAGAAGTTGCTCGATTTAAGCGTAATAGTCAGGATATCTCTAAGGCATTAACTCTGTTAAAGGAAAGTAATGCAACCGCAATTTGTTTAGTTGGCACCTACGAGCCTCTCGCTGAATTTATTAATGCAGCAAACAAACAAGGCTTCAACCCTGACTATACTTCTGTGTCTTTCGTTTCCAGTCATGATTTATACAAGCGTGTCAAACAACCCGCCAACATTATGGTCACCGAAGTGGTTCCCGACCCAAATAACTGTAAAAACTCTTGGTGTAAGCAGTTTATTGAAGATATCGAGCCATATCACACTAGTGCAAATAGAATTATTTTTGAAGGTTATTTGAATGCCGTTGCATTGGTTAGCGCTGCCAAGAAATGTCCAACACCATTAAACAATCAATGCTTACTTACCGAATTAAATCGTTTGTTTACTGACACGTCTGATTTCGCTGATTTATTTAACACCCACTCCGCAGGAAATAACAAAAAAATCTACCGCTCATATTTTAAAAGTAATTAGGTTAAACTACGACTAAAATACAATAATGTTCTATGCTATAGAGACTTAACAAGGCTTTGAGGGAAATATGGATCTGATTAATTTTCGAGTTGGGCAAAAGACCATTTCACTAAAAATTCTCGATATTCTTCTAACTGAGCGTTACGAAGGAAATCTCACGTCTTTGCCAAATGAAAATAAAAGCTTCATTGGGGTTAAAGATTACATGGAAACTCCTACGCCTATTTTTGATTTAGGAATTGTATTAAACAATCACTCCACCAAAGAAACCAATGCCGAGTTATCTGACCTTTTAGTTGAAAGAGAAAAAGACCACTTAGATTGGCTAGATGCCTTAGAAAATAGCTTAGTTACTGGCGCGCCTTTTACAAAAGCCACTGATCCAGATAAATGTGCTTTTGGTCGTTGGTATAATAACTTCGAAACAGATAATGAAGACTTAAAAAGTATATTAGCTAAGTTCGATAAGCCACACCGCGAATTACATGCCATGGCTGGTGAGTTATTAGAATTGCAAAAAAGCCAACCTCACGACAAAGTCATTAGCTTATTTGCAGAGAAAAAGCGCCAAACATTCAATCAGCTTATTAGGCTATTTGAATCGGCACGTGAGCAGATCATTCTTGATTACAAGCCAATAATCATCTTCACTACTAAAGATGGCGTTACGCCACATATAGGCTTATTAGTCGACAAAGTAGAAGACAGCATCAACGTTAAGAAAGAAGATATTAAACCGCTAGAACAATTAACCTCTGTTGGTTTTGATGTTGACCCGCAAACTAAAAACATGATGCGCGGACTAATTAAAATGAAGCATAAACACAGCTTATTATTAGACCCAAGCGCCATCTTCCGTCCAGAACACCTAATGCGCCACGAGGCAGAAGAAACCGAAGAGTATGGGCTTTTTTAGTTAGCAAGTTGCGAGTGTAAAGTCATAAAGGCTCTAGGCTCTAGGCTCTAGGCTCTAGGCTCTAGGCAAAGTGTACTTGTAGCAATGGATTCAGCCATGAATATATTGGTTATGGCCTAGATTCGGCACTGACGTGCCTCCTACAGGGTTTTGTTGCTGAGGGAGTCTCAGCACTATACAACCCCATATTTCAGCTAACGGCTGAAAGCTGACAGCTCCAGACGCAAAAAAGCCCGACTCTTTCGAATCGGGCTTTCTTTAATTTGGAGCCTGGCAATGTCCTACTTTCACATGGCAAATGCCACACTATCATCGGCGCTGTTTCGTTTCACTACTGAGTTCGGCATGGGGTCA
>NZ_JAKEVN010000108.1:0-14589 GCF_022398505.1 Pseudoalteromonas sp. Isolate3
TAATTATATTTTATGAAGGTAAATTGACGTTTTTGTTTCAATTGTCATCTTTTTGTCATTTTTCGCTGTCACACTGCGCGCATTGAAACACAGTATGTGTTTTTTGTTGCGATTATTGAGGAAACGACATGAAATTTGCAAAGTCTAGCTTATTCCTAGCTTTATTTGGTGGTTTATCTTTTTCTGCATTAGCTGATGTAGATGTATATGGTAAAGCAAACGTGACTGTTCAATCATCAGATGATGGCGAAGGGTCTTTCACTGAAATTAAAAGCAATAACTCACGTTTTGGCTTAAAAGGTTCAGAAAAAATTTCTGAAGGCCTAGAAGCTGTTTATAAATTTGAGTTTGGTGTAGACGTATCTGACGCTGATTCAAAAGGCGACAATGACGATAACATTACTGCTCGTAACCAATATGTGGGTGTGAAAGGTAGCTTTGGTCAAGTTGTTATCGGCCGTAACGATACAGCAATGAAGCAATCTCAAGGTAAAGTTGATTTATTCAATGACCTTGAAGGAGATATCAAGAACGCGTTTAAAGGTGAAAACCGTTTAGGCGACACAATTTCTTATGCTTCTAAAGACTTTAATGGTTTCAAAGTATTAGCAACTTATGTAGCTGAAGATGATGTAGATGCTGATAACGGTTACTCAGTAGCGTTAACTTACGGCGATGCAAAACTTAAAGAAAGCAAACTTTATGCATCAGTTGCAGCTGACAGCGAAGTAAAAGGCTACGACATTGTTCGTGCAACAGTACAAGGTAAACTAGGTGACTTCAAACTAGGTGCTATGTACCAAACACAAGAAAAAGTGGATGGTAGTGCAGAAGCTGATGGTTACTTAGTAAATGCTGCTTACCAAATGAATAGCAACACTTTCAAAGTACAGTACCAAGTAATTGACTTTGATGAAGGCGATAAGAAAACGGCTATTTCTGCAGGTGTTGATCACAAGCTAAGCAAAAATACTAAAGTATTTGGTTTCTACTCGACGTTTGATACAGACAATCAAGTTGATCAAGATTACTTAGGTGTTGGCATTGAATATAAGTTCTAACCCAACACTGGGATAACTCTCTAACTTGTCAGCCCAGCTAATTAGCTGGGCTTTTTTATTGCTCTAGAAATAAAATTTTTACCGTAGTTAGCTTGCTTGAATGGTTAAGCTTGTGCGTAGTTTGATTTGCCAGCAAGCCAGCGCTGAATCAATTTATCGGTTAGTTCTGGGTAGCCGTTTAAAATTTTGAAGGCTATTGGTCTAACATGATCGAGTGTTTGCTTATCGCGGTTTAGGTCGGCGATTTTAAATTCAGCTAGGCCTGTTTGTTTGGTACCAAGTACTTCACCTGGGCCACGAATTTCAAGATCTCGTTCTGCGATAATAAAACCATCGTTACTTTCACGCAGCACACCTAAGCGTTTTTGCGCTGTCGCTGATAATGGCGCATGATAAAGTAAAACACAGTGTGACGCTGTTGCCCCACGACCAACACGGCCGCGCAGCTGATGTAGTTGAGCAAGCCCTAATCGTTCAGGGTTTTCAATAATGATAAGGCTCGCATTCGGCACATCAACACCCACTTCAATCACCGTTGTGGCAACGAGTACATGAATATTCCCGGCTTTAAACTCACTCATAATGGCTTGTTTTTCTGCGGCTTTCATCCGGCCATGCACTAAGCCAACGTTTAATTCTGGCAATGCTGCTTTTAATTGCTCAGCGCTATCTTCTGCGGCTTGGCATTGCAGTACTTCAGACTCATCAATCAGGGTGCAAACCCAATACACTTGCCGACCTTGCTCTGTGCACGCTGTTCTAACACGTTGAATGATTTCGTCTCGACGTGCATCTGGAATCGCCACCGTTGTGATAGGCGTTCTACCGGGTGGTAACTCATCAATCACTGAGGTTTCTAAGTCTGCATAGGCCGTCATTGCTAATGTTCGCGGGATAGGTGTTGCAGTCATTACTAATTGGTGTGGATAACAGTCACCAAAGCGGCCTTTTTCACGCAGTGATAAGCGCTGATGAACACCAAAGCGATGTTGCTCATCAATAATAATTAATACCAGGTTGTTAAACTCAACCTGCTCTTGGAATAATGCATGGGTGCCAACAATCATTTGCGCTTCCCCAGAGGCAATTTTTTCAAGAGTCGTTGCGCGCTCTTTACCTTTACTTTTGCCACCTAACCAAGCGACTTCAATTCCTAATTGATTAAACCATTGGCTAAAGTTGATGCCATGTTGCTCTGATAAAATCTCAGTAGGTGCCATTAAAGCTACTTGGTACCCTTCGCTTATCGCGGTGAGTGCGCTGAGCGCTGCGACTAAGGTTTTACCAGAGCCTACATCGCCTTGCACTAAGCGCATCATTGGAAATGGGTGCTGCAAGTCACCTTTTATTTCTGCCACGACACGACTTTGTGCATTGGTTGGGCAAAAGGCTAAATTAGCTAAAAATTGCTGCTCAAGCTGATTATGAGGCTTTAATGCAACTGCTTTTACGTTTTGCCCTTTTTGCCGCAGCTTTAATAGGCTTAAGTTTTGGGCTAGTAACTCTTCAAAGACTAAACGTTGTTGGGCAGGGTGCATACCTTGCTCTAGAGCTGTTAAATCAATATCGTTTTGTGGGCGATGTAAAGTCATTAAAGCATCGGCTAAGCGCATTCCAGTTGGCTGAAACTGCTCTGGCAGTAGTTCTTCTACTGGGTATTTACGTAATAGAGCAAGCGCCTGATCGCTAAGTGCACGAATAGATAACTGCTTAAGACCTTCGGTAACTGGGTATACTGGTGTCAGCGTTGTGTTTGTTGGTTGCTCAGATGGGGTATCCGATAAGCTGTATTCTGGGTGTGTCATTTCAAAACCAACACGACCGCGGCGGATCTCCCCAAAGCAGCGAATGATTTTACCTGTACTTAAAGCGTTTTTTTGAGCTGCACTAAAGTTAAAAAACCTGAGTGTTAAACGGCCTGTACCATCATTGACTTGGCAAACCAGCATGCGTCTTTTACCAAAGGTGATTTGGCTGGTTTCAATCGTGGCTTCAACACTAACATGACTATGAGGTTGGAGTTCGCAGATTGGGTGAATGCGGGTGCGGTCTTCATAGCGGTGAGGCAAATGAAACAGCATGTCTTGCACCGTCTCAATATTTAGCTTAGCAAGACGCTCGGCCATTTTCGGGCCGACGCCTTTTAATTCTGTAATTGGGTATAACGCTAAGCTAGGATGACTCAAAGGTGACTCAAATTATTAATTAGTAGACTGTTTTTCAGTTTACTTGCACTCGTTAGTAGCTTCAAGCGGTTGCGTGTGTTTTAAAATGTTCCAGAACGTTTCATCAGCAACAATGTCACCATTTTCATCAAGCTCAGGGTACGGCAGCTCTTTTTCGCGGCATTGTTCTGCAATAATAGGGTGGCAGCCTTCAAACAAGATACGATGCTTAATTCTGGCATCAAGCATATCTCGGTTGTAAAGCCCAGCTTCTTCCCTTTGGCGCTGTGCTTCAAATAGAATAAGCGCTGCTGCTACGGATACATTAAGAGACTGCACCATCCCTTGCATTGGGATGATGATGTTTTTATCAGCGTGAGCGAGGGCGCGTGATGAAATACCGTCTCGTTCTTGGCCAACAATGACAGCTGTTGGTTTGGTGTAGTCGATTTCGCGAAAGTCGACTGCATCATCTGTTAAGTGAGTTGCTAAAATTTGTACTTCAGGGTTGTGAGCACGCATCATGGCAACGGCCTCATCGATATTACGATGTAAGTGGGTTTCTAGCCAGTTCTTACTACCGCCTGAGGTATTGTTGGTTAACCATTTTTGATTCTCTGGCCATACAGCATGTACGTGATGGCAGCCCGTTGCGTCTGCTGTGCGGGCAATAGCAGATAAATTATGATGCTTGTGTACTTCTTCTAAACAAACCGTTAGGTCCGTTTGGCGGCGATCTAATACGCGCTTAACACGCTCAAAGCGAGTTGTATCCATAGTTGTGTGCTCGTTGACGGATTCTAATTGGCGCTGATTATACCCTAGGGAACAACAGCTCGGCTAATTGGGTTTTGTAATGAGATCAGCGTTTCTGTTGATTGAATGGCTTCGATGGCTTGTATTTTGTTAATCAACACATCTTGTAGATGATCAATTGAGCGCGCCATCACTTTGATAAATATACTGTAATTACCTGTGGTGTAATAGGCTTCGACAACCTCTTCTAGCTCTTTTAAATGCAGTAAAGTTTGCGGGTAATCACGGGCATTATTGAGATTAATGCCAATAAAGCAGCAAACATCGTAACCAAGCTGTTTGGCATCAATACTGACTTGGGTACCTGTAATAATACCCGCTTGTTTCATCTTTTCGACCCTAACATGAATGGTGCCGGCACTTACAGCAAAGCGTTTAGCAAGTTCTGCATACGCTGTTCGGGCATTTTCCATTAAAGCGTTAAGGATGTTTTTATCGAGATTATCGATTTGATAATTTTCCATGGTATTTCTTAGTGTTAATTGTTGAATCAATAATTTTTATAGCATTATTTTTATGAATATTTCAATGTTAAGTTCTTTTTATTGCGGGTTATTGAAAATAATCTTTGTTTGGTTGAGGATTGCTTTAACAGGAGGAGCCAAGCAGCGGGTTTCTCTAATTAAGCAAGTAACAATAACTGGGAATGAGGCCAATTATTATGAGTTCACACTACCTGCAGCAACAGCAGCAAATTAGTAAAGTAAAACAGTTTTTTTCAAGCCAATTAGAACAACAATTAGGGTTAGTTGAAGTACAAGCGCCGATCTTGGCAAAAGTAGGCGATGGTATTCAAGATAACTTAAGCGGTACTGAAAATGCTGTATCGGTAGCAGTGAAAACAATTCCGGGTAGCCAATTTGAAGTGGTCCACTCTTTAGCAAAGTGGAAACGTAAGACCTTGGCTGATTACGATTTTTCGGTAGGTGAAGGACTTTATACGCATATGAAAGCGCTTCGCCCTGATGAAGAATCTTTAAGCCCAATCCACTCAGTGTATGTTGACCAATGGGATTGGGAAAAAGTGATTTGCGAGAGTACAGAGCGTACCTTAGACAAACTAAAAGAAACCGTAACGTCGCTTTATCAGGCGATTAAAGCAACCGAACGCTTTGTGGCTAGTGAGTTTGATTTAACCTCGTTTTTGCCCGAGCAAATCACCTTTGTACACAGTGAACAGCTACGTCAGATGTATCCTGACTTTACAGCGAAACAACGTGAAAAAGCGGTCGCACAAGAATACGGTGCGGTATTTTTAATTGGTATAGGCGGCACACTTGCCGATGGTAAAATTCATGACGTACGAGCGCCAGATTATGACGATTGGTCAACACAAACCTGTAGTAAATTTGCAGGTTTAAACGGTGATATTTTAGTTTGGAACCCAGTGCTTGAAGATGCATTTGAAATCTCTTCAATGGGGATTCGAGTAAGTCCTGATGCCTTAGCTACTCAATTAGCGATTACAGGCGATCAAGCTCGTTTGGAGTTTGATTGGCATAAACAGCTACTCGCGAAGAAGTTTCCGCAAACGATAGGTGGTGGTATTGGTCAATCACGACTCGCTATGTTGCTGTTACAAAAACAGCATATCGGGCAAGTACAAGTAGGTGTTTGGCCTGAGCAGCTAAAACAGCAAGTGGAAGGAATTCTTTAAATTAAGATTTAAAGACCCTGGTAAAAAGAGGCTTTAACTTAAAGCCTCTTTTTTATTAACTAGTTTTAAACTCAACCTCGACCTTGTTTTCTTCGAGCTTCACTTTGCAAGGTGGATATTGGCGGTTAGTTAAAAGTACTTTTTCGAAAATATGAATTTCGACGCCGGAGTGTAGTTTTTTATTAACTACTAACTGCGCATCTTCCAGTAAATCATGCAAATGATGCTCTAAGCTTGATAGCTTTTTCTCAAGAGTTTCAGCTTGCTCGCAATAGTGCATTTGTGTGGCACCAATTTTTGCGAGTAATTGCTTTTTCTTTTCGGCATCTTTTACTTGATCTGCCTTTTCAATAGCAGTTTGTAAGGTATCAAGTTGCGCATCTGTTTGTGCTAAGTCTTTTAAGCACTGATCTGTTTGCGCGGTTACATCAGCACCTGAAGCGGCTAAGTTAATCACCATTTTAGCACCCGATTCATTGCCAATTTCGCCAGCAATAATCATTTGTGCATCTAAGATTTCTCCGCCGAATAGCTTGCCTTGCGGATTATCTTCTTGGCCTATTTGCAACAGCTTAGTGGCTTTCATCGTACAATGGCTGGCTTGGCGCTCAATGAGAATATTATTGGCTTCAAGATAGCAGTATTGACCATGTGATAAGTGAATGTCACCTTGGCTGATGATATTACATGATAACTTTTTATCTTCGAGCTGGTGGCCAATCACGCCTTGTTTTATGGTGATATCGCCAGCCGCTGATAAATGACCAGACTCTACAGTACCCATAACAGTTATATCACCTTTGGCATTAATACGCATGCCTGGTTCAACGTTATGAGTCACAATGACGCTGCCTTCAAAGTCTACGTGACCACTTTTTACGTTTACATCGGCAATAGTAAAAATATCATCAACACGCATGCCATTGGCAATATCAACAGGGACACCGGCAATGACAGAAATGAGTTCAAGTGGATTATTTTTAGATATTTCGGTACCTTCACCAGCAACTAATGTACTGCTCTCACCTGGTTTGGCTGGCAGTACATCACCGGTGACAGTAAAGCCTTCTTTACCAGGAGTTGCCGGAATTTGTTTAACTAGTAATACGCCAGGCTCTACGCTCGCTAATTTACCAAAGTCACGCATATCGGCAGTGCCATCCTCTCGTAGCTTTGGTTTTTTTAGGCGATCTTTTAAGGTCTCAACTTGTGGTACAAATTTGGATGGTTGACCATCAATAGGCAAGCGACCTTTCGCTAGCACCCCTTTAGCTACTTCTCCTGCGGGTAATTCAAATTGCTTCTGTAGTAATTGTTCTAAAAAGGTTTGTTTGTAACCTCGGGCTACCCCAGCTTTGATAAGCTCTTTCTTCGCTTCTTCAAGGCTCATTACTTTACCGCCTTCAGCGACGGTTAGCTCGCCTGTAGCCAGCATTTTATCATCGCTCAAAGTTACAACTAAGCTTGCATCATGTTTAGAAGCGACTACAAGCATGCGCTCATTAGAGTCACTTTTGAAGAAATTATTGATAGCTTCATGATCCACTCTGCATTCACAAAATGGTGACTTTTCTAATGCTTCGATAATAAACGCAGCACTAGGAGGCGAGTTTTCATGAACATCTAATAAAACGTTGCCGTTGTGAGCGAGCTTAAACACTTGTAATCCTTTTTTACTACTCTAGCTAAAGGTTTTATTAATTATAACAACAGAGTGCTAGAGAATTGCTTATGAGTCAAGAATTTCGGATGAGGAAAGTGGTAAGTTTTTCTAAAATAGCGCCAGCAACATTGCGTTGCTGGCAAGGAGCTATTAGTTTGTTGACGGTAGCTCCATGATACCGTCAATCTCAACTTGAACGCCTTTTGGTAACGCACGTACGCCAATTGCTGCGCGAGCAGGGTATGGCTGCTTAAAGTACTGACTCATTACTTCGTTAACGATAGCGAAGTTAGATAAGTCAGTTAAAAAGATATTTACTTTCACCATGTCTTGAATTTGACCGCCAGCAGCTTGGCAAACAGCTGTTAGGTTTTTGAATACTTGGTGGGTTTGTTCAGTAAAATCTTCAGAGATAACTTCCATTGTTTCTGGTACAAGTGGAATTTGACCTGATAAATAAACAGCCGTGCCTACTTTAACAGCTTGACTATAAGTACCGATAGCAGCAGGTGCATTATCAGTAGAAATAAAAGATTTGTTCATGATTATCCTTGTTACTTTTTACGATAGACTCTTTGCACATCAGGCATAACGCGAATGCGGCGCATAATATTAGCAACATGAACGCGGTTTTTTACCGTGATGCCTAAATCTATCATGTATAAATTACTTTCTTTTTCGTCAGTCGCTATCTCAACAATGTTGGCTTGGGTTGAGGCAACAACATTGGTTAATTTAGCTAGCGCACCTTGGTGGTTGATAATCTCAATACGAAGGGCTGCAATATATTCTTTCTCTGGGTTATCGTCCCATTTTACAACCAGGTATTTTGAGCGCTCTTTTTCCCAACCACGAATATTTTTACATTCTTGGCGGTGGACAGTAAGGCCTTTACCTTGGCTAATATAAGCTGTTATAGCGTCGCCAGGCACTGGGCGGCAGCATTTAGAGTAGTTAACCAACATGCCTTCAGTGCCGATGATGGTTGCTTTTGCTTTTTGCGCTAGGTCATCAAGATCGCCGGCATCAACTTGCATCAAGCGTTTCGCTATCAGCACACTCATTAAGTTACCAGAACCAATTTCAACTAATAGCTCAAGCACTGTATTTAGTTCATGCTCTTGAAGTACTCGGCGAATGTTTTCATCTGGAATATCATCCAGTTTGGTTTCACCTAGAGCTGAGTCGAGTAAACGTCTACCGAGCAACATTGCTTCTTCATGCTGCTGACTCTTCAGGTAATTGCGAATACCTAAACGCGCTTTACCTGTAACAACAAAGTTTAACCAAGTTGCATTCGGGTGTGCGCCTGAGCTGGTGATGATTTCGACCGTTTGTCCTGTATCAAGAGGCTTGCTCAGAGGGTGAGGTTTACGATTAACACGTGCACCCACACAAGTATTACCAACATCAGTATGCACTGCGTACGCAAAGTCGACAGCTGTTGCGCCCATAGGGAGCTCAACTATACGGCCATCTGGCGTGAATACATAAATCTCTTCAGGGAACAGCTCTGTTTTAACGTTTTCAACAAACTCAAAAGATGAGCCTGCACTTTGTTGAAGTTCCAATAAGCTTTGCATCCATTGGCGAGCACGCTGCTGTGCTGTATTACCTGCATTATCACCGGCTTTTTTATACATCCAGTGAGCAGCAACCCCTTTGTCTGCCATGTGATCCATATCGTGGGTACGGATTTGAATCTCTACAGGAATACCATGAGGGCCAACTAGTGAGGTATGAAGTGACTGATAGCCATTAGTTTTTGGTACTGCAATATAATCTTTAAAACGGGTTTCGATTGGCTTGTAAAGGTTATGAGCAACACCTAATACGCGGTAACAGGTATCCATATTATCAACATTGATACGGAATGCGTAGATATCCATTACTTCGTTAAACGACAGCTCTTTATTGAGCATTTTCTTATAAATACTATATAGGTGTTTTTCACGGCCAGATATAGTCGCTTCGATGCCAGATTCTTCTAAGCGCGCTTCAATTTCAGTTTTAATATTACTGATAACTTCTTTTCGGTTACCACGTGCTTTGACGACTTCTGATCTTAATGCGCGATGACGCATAGGGTAAAGGGCTTGAAAACCTAAATCTTCTAATTCATTTTTAATATCATGAATACCTAGGCGGTTCGCAATTGGTGCATAAATCTCTAGCGTTTCACGGGCAATTCGGCGGCGTTTATCTGGACGCAGCGCGCCTAAGGTGCGCATGTTATGGGTTCTATCAGCCAGTTTTATTAAGATCACGCGAATATCTTGGGTCATCGCCATGATCATTTTTCGATAGTTTTCGGCTTGGAATTCTTTTTTATCTTTAAAGCTAAGTTTATCTAGCTTACTCACCCCTTCAACAAGCTCAGCAACTGTGTCGCCAAAAATTTCAGCTAAGTCTTGTTGGCTAAAGTCGGTGTCTTCAATCACGTCATGCATCAGGGCAGCCATCAGCGTTTCGTGATCTAGGTGCATGCCAGCGAGTACTTGTGTCACTTCGACAGGGTGGGTGATATAAGGCTCGCCACTTGAGCGAGTTTGGCCTTCGTGGGCTTCGCGAGCTACCACGTATGCTTTTTGTACCAGCTCAATCTCTGCTGGTGGTAAGTATTCGGATATTTTCTTTTTGAGGCCTTCGAATAGATACAAAGTCACACTCCAATGCGCAAATGAAGTAAATCGGTAACGGTATGAATAGAATATACGATGAAAAGAAGGGCTTGCCAACGGCTAGTGTAGAAATACTAGCCGTATAGCTAAATCAAAGCGGGGAGCTTGATTACTGGTTGCCACCTACGATAGCAGCCACAGCAGCCATTTCTGCTGCTTCTTGATGTTGTTGTTCTTCACGATCAATTAAGTCCATAGAAGAGCTATCAACTAGCCCTTTCTCAATTTCACGTAAAGCAATAACCGTTGGTTTGTCATTTTCAGCATCAACGAGTGGATCTTTACCACCAACCGCGATTTGGCGGGCACGACGAGCCGCAACTAAAATTAAGTCAAAACGATTACCAATTGCATCTACTGCATCTTCAACAGTTACGCGAGCCATCTCAGCACTCCAAATAAATTCTTAAGCAAAGGCGTAGTTTACTGTACCAAGTTAAATTCGCCAATAGCTTGTGGTTAATTTTTATCTTATTCTTAAAAGTATTATTTAAGTAAGTTCTCTAATAACGCCTGATGGCGCACAGTTTGGCTTTTTAACGATAAACGTTTAGCCATGACAATGGTTTCGATTTCAGCAAGCGCAGTATCAAAGTCATCGTTCACAACAACATAGTCATACTCATTATAGTGTGATGTTTCTGATTGTGCTTTCGCCATTCTTCCTGCGATTACCTCAGCAGAGTCTTGACCACGGTTATTTAAACGTGATTCCAGTTCTTCTTTTGATGGTGGAAGAATGAAGATAGTCTCAACATCATCTACTAATTTACGAATTTGCTGAGCACCTTGCCAATCAATATCTAAAAATACATCAATACCTGCAGCAAGTTGGCTTTCGATTGCTTGCTTAGACGTACCATAGTAGTTATCAAAAACTTGCGCCCATTCAAAAAAGTCATTTTTCTCAATTAGCGCTTTGAAGTCATCCACAGACACAAAATGATAGTGCACACCGTTTTCTTCACCCGGACGAGGTGAGCGAGTGGTGTGCGAAACCGATACTTTCATATCGCCGTGTTTCTTTAATAAAGCACCAATTAAGCTTGATTTACCAGCCCCTGATGGAGCTGACAAGATAAATAAATTTCCGCGAGTTTGCGCCATGATCTGTCTCTAATAAAAAATAAACAGGCTCGGACTATCACTAATCCAAGCCTTTAATTCATCTATTGTACTTTATTTCGCTAAAAGTGCTCAAGTTTGCCTGCTTTTAGCCTCATGAAAAAAAAGACCCAGCAGGTGCTGGGTCTTATAAAAAGCTATATCACGCGTTTATTCTATATTCTGAATTTGTTCGCGCATCTGCTCGATTAACACTTTTAGCTCTACCGCAGCGTTAGTGATGTCACTGTTGATAGATTTTGATGCTAACGTGTTTGCTTCACGGTTAAACTCTTGCATCATGAAATCAAGACGTCGACCACATGCGCCGCCTTTAGTTAAGATTTTTTTTGTTTCTTTAACATGCGACTTTAATCGGTCAAGTTCTTCAGCAACATCTTGTTTTTGTGCAAGGTAAATAAGTTCTTGCTCAAGGCGAGATTCGTCGATGTCTGTTTTTAGTTCTTCAAGCTTTAGGTTTAGTTTTTCACGTTGCCATTTAGCGATTTCTGGTAAGTGGCTTTCAACAATAGCAACCTGCTCTAAAATTGCATCAAGGCGAGTCGCAATCATTTCTTGTAAGTTCGCACCTTCATCGCCGCGAGCTTGTTTGAAATCTTCAATTACTTGGTCAAACCCTGCAATTAGCGCAGTGTTTACGCTATCCATATCTAGCTCTTCGGCTTCCATAACGCCAGGCCAACGTAAAATATCAACGGGGTTGATGTCACCGTTACTTTGGCTTTGCACCCATTGTGCGCTTTTAATTAATTGCTCTGCGAGTGATTCGTTAATCGTTAACTCACCAACATGCGCTGGATTTGCAGCAAACTTTAAGAAAACTTCAACTTTACCGCGCTGTAAATGTTTACGTAAACGCTCTCGAATAACTGGCTCCATGCCACGAAATTGCTCAGGTGCGCGGATAAAAGTCTCAAGGTAACGTTGGTTAACTGAACGAATTTCCCAAGTGCCAGTGCCCCATTCGCCTTTAATTTCGCGGCGCGCATAAGCTGTCATGCTGTGGATCATGGATGATTTCCTAGTGTTATTGAATTTACAAAGTTGACTGATTATACCGAATCAGCTTTTAACCTCTAGCGTAAATTTTCTGAAATGTGTTTTTCTGATGTAGTTAATTATGTAAATGAACATGGCATCTAGCACCACATCGACTTATAATGTGGCAAATTCAGAATTAAGGGGATCGTTAATGCGTCCAAGCGAAAGAACACCTAACCAAATTAGACCGGTTACATTTACACGTAATTACACTATGCATGCTGAAGGTTCAGTATTAGTAGAGTTTGGAAACACTAAAGTTTTGTGCACAGCAACTGTTGAAGCAGGTGTACCACGCTTTATGAAGGGCCAAGGTAAAGGTTGGGTTACGGCTGAATACGGTATGTTACCTCGTTCAACACATACTCGTAATGGTCGTGAGGCAGCGCGCGGTAAGCAGGGCGGTCGTACTATGGAAATTCAACGCTTAATCGCACGTGCACTGCGTGCAGCGGTTGACTTAAAAGCGTTAGGCGAAAATACCATTACTATCGATTGTGATGTGATTCAAGCTGATGGTGGTACGCGCACAGCATCAATCAGTGGCGCGTGCGTTGCATTAGTTGATGCGCTAACTTATATGCGTAGTAAAGGTATGATCAATTCAAACCCACTTAAGCATATGATTGCTGCAATCTCTGTAGGTGTATATAAAGGCCAGCCAATTAGTGACCTTGAGTATCTAGAAGATTCTGAAGCCGAAACAGATATGAACGTGATTTTGACTGAAACTGGCAAAATCATCGAAATCCAAGGTACAGCTGAAGGCGAACCTTTCTCATTCGAGGAACTAGATGAGCTACTTACATTAGCTAAGCACTCAATTCGTGAAATTATCGACGTTCAAAAGCAAGCATTAGCATAATAAAGAAGTAGGTTTATTAGTTATGAAAGATTATCAAAAAGAGTTTATTGAATTCGCACTTGAAAAGCAGGTGCTTAAGTTTGGTGAGTTTATTTTAAAGTCTGGTCGCACTAGTCCTTATTTCTTCAACGCTGGTTTATTTAATACAGGTCGTGACCTTGCACGTTTAGGTCGCTTTTATGCAGCTGCACTTGAAGATGCAGGTATTGATTACGATGTGTTATTTGGCCCTGCTTATAAAGGTATTCCAATTGCGACGACTACAGCCGTGGCTTTAGCTGATCACCACGACAAAGATGTACCTTACTGTTTCAACCGTAAAGAGAAAAAAGCACACGGTGAAGGTGGCACATTAGTTGGTTCTGAACTTAAAGGTAAGATCATGTTAGTCGATGATGTGATCACTGCGGGTACAGCTATTCGTGAGTCTATGGAAATTATTGCAGATAATGGTGCAGACTTAAGTGGTGTTTTAATTGCACTTGACCGTCAAGAGAAAGGTAAAGCTGAGTTATCTGCTATTCAAGAAGTAGAGCGTGACTTCGGCACTAAAGTTATCTCGATTGTAAAACTAGCTGACTTAATTAGTTACCTAGAAGCGAAAGGCACAATGGATGAGCATTTAGCCGCAGTAAAAGCATACCGTGATCAATACGGCATTGCATAACAGCTAAAATGCAAACTATATAAAAAGCCCTGCTATGTTGCTGGGCTTTTTTGTTTATGGACATTTGTGCTTTTATAGCCTTAAATACGGCTAAAAAGTTACTGAAGCGTTAATAAAGTTTCTCTTTTGTGCTGTTTAGATTAAAAAGAACTCAAAAGGTAGTTTTTTTAAAGTTTTCTCAAAAAAGTGCTTGCGTTAATTCGCCGTATCCCTATAATGCGCATCCACCGACACGGCGGACTGCTTACAAAAAAGCAAAACGACGAGTTGGTTGAGTCAAGTAAGACTGAGTTTTGAAAAAATAAACTTTTCTCAAAATTAAGTGTTGACAAAAATAAAGGCTTGCGTAGAATGCACAGCCCTTGAGGCGCGAAAGTATCTCAAACGTTCTTTAACAATATAAAGCAATCATCTGTGTGGGCACTCGTACAGGTTGAGTTCTAACAGCAGATTCTAGTTCGCTAGATGACGCAAACAAATTTAGAGTCTCAATTGAACTGAGTGACCAACGGAAACAAGTTTACTTGTTTCAGCACAGTCAATTCGATATCGAAAGATATCAAAATTCAGAATTCATTGAGCATGTCCTTCGGGACAGAAAAAAACTTTTAATTGAAGAGTTTGATCATGGCTCAGATTGAACGCTGGCGGCAGGCCTAACACATGCAAGTCGAGCGGAAACGAAGAGGTGCTTGCACCTCTGGCGTCGAGCGGCGGACGGGTGAGTAATGCTTGGGAATATGCCTTATGGTGGGGGACAACAGTTGGAAACGACTGCTAATACCGCATGATGTCTACGGACCAAAGTGGGGGACCTTCGGGCCTCACGCCATAAGATTAGCCCAAGT
>NZ_JAKEVN010000109.1:0-14236 GCF_022398505.1 Pseudoalteromonas sp. Isolate3
GTTATCTATATGTATTTAATAGTAAATTTCAGCGTTTTTCAGGCAATAAAAAAGGCCTGAAACGGCCTTTTTTATTAAGGCGATTGTATAGTTTAGTTTACGGTTTGGCGCGCTTTGTTAAAAAACTTGCTGCGTTGTTGTAACCAAGGGTTATTCATAATTTGTGGTGCAGCTTGATAATGACGCTCAACTACTTGGTTTAAGGTACGGGTTGATTGCGTAAAATTAAGTTGTTGCTGGGCAGCACCCATATTGGCAATCTCGGCATCAGTCATCGCACGACCTGCAAATAACAAGGCGTTTAAGTAACCCGGCTTAGTTTCGTAGTCATTATCGGTTAAAAGTAAGGCCGCATTGTTTATTGCCCAGCGCTCATTGATTTCACCTTCATCTTTAATACCAATTAGCTCGCCATCAAGATAAATTTTTAGTGCACCATTGTTTGGAGCAGCATAAAACACAAAAGCAATACGGTGCCAGCTGTTTGCTGTAAGCTCGCCAAAGTAACCGCTATCACTGGTGGCAATACCGATGGCGTTATCTCGGCTGACGTAAAGGTCTGCGTCATCACTATTAGTGATATCGGTTTGTAGTAATGAGCGCCACTCATTGGTGCTTTGTTCTGGCCACATAATATCCATCACTAAGGTGTAATCAGCGATAAGGCCTTCTGTTTGATAATCACCATTAGCAGCACTATTAGCCGTTAAGGCTAAGCCTTGTGTTGGGCTATGACGAGCAAAGGACAACACGCCAGAGGCTCCACTTGGTAAATCAGTAATTTCAAGTTCAGTGGTGGTCGCAAATTGGCTATTCTCTGGCCCCCAGTTTTTGTCTTCAGGGTCATAAAAGCTGAGTGTTGCAGGGCCAAAGTCACTGCTAAACCCTTGCTCAGGATTATTAAAATTCCATACTGTGACTGCATCATCCGTTTTACACGCATTAAGCGTGTTATCGGTATCGAGATATAAACATTGGCTGGTGCGTGCTCGTGCGTAATTATCAAGCAGCCACCAACTTTCAGCGACCAATTGCGCTTCTAAGTTTGGCAGAGCTGGGAAGAATAATTCGCTATTAAGTGCTGGGCCTTTAAATAGAGCTACGTGGTAATTACTTGCATCATTAATGTTATCAGGCACTAAAGAGACCCATTCAGGTCGGCTTTCGAGCATGTTTTTTAATTGGCTGCCAGTCACCGCGACTTGATAAATTGAATTAAAGCCCGGGGTATTCGATGGTTGGCGTTCAACCTTAAACGCGGCATGGAAGTCTTCTTGGGTTAACGTTCCTGGTAGCCAGCGATCTTGTACTTGGCTTGCATCAAGCAAGGCCGCATCAATTGCAGGGAACTGCTGCATGGCAGCTTTGGCAGTAATCGTCGTGAGTTCTTCTGCAGTGGGGTAATTTTCTGAAACGGCAATTTCGGTGTTTGCATCTGGGGCATAGCGACCCATGATTTCATCAATGGCGGCTTTAGTGCTTTCATCTCGGGTCGTAATGCTGGTTGTTGCTACGGTATTGTAATCAACATCTGCAAGCGTTTTGTTATCAAGGTTAAAGGTTAAGGTAAGATCAGTTAGCCCTTGAGCAAAAAAGTTTGGCTGAATAACAATGCTGCCGTTTTCTAAGGTTTGATAGCTTTCACCGCCATGGGTATGCCCACCAAGCACTAAATCAATCCCTGCAACATTTTGTGCAATGCGGGTGTCAGTGCCTTCACCTAAGTGACTGACCATGACCATATAATCAACATCTTGACGGTATTGGTTTACAATCTGCTCAGCCACGTCTTGCCACTGCCAATTCATTTTGAAATCAGCGATAAAATCAGGGATCGGTTCCTCTTCGATAGGATCATCAAGTTCATTCCAAGGCACTGAAGTCATACCAAAAAAGCCAATTCGAAGACAACCAACTTGGACAACTGAAAAATCGACACCGGCAAATGGCGTATCGCTGCTACCATCATATTCGGTATTACTTGAAAGCACGATGGCATTATCGTCATCGGCAAAGTCCAGCAGTTGCTCAGCTCCCCACGCATAGTCGTGGTTACCAATCACTCGTACGTCAAAGGCCATTGCTTTTATTGCTTCGACTGTGGCTAACCCTTGTGAGGTTTGTTCAGCTACAGTGCCTTTTTCATAATCGTCACCGCCATTGGTGAATAAGGTGTTAGGGTTTTCAAGTTTTGCATTGTCGTAGTAACTGCGAATACGGCTGAATAATTGCTCTTTAAAGCCAAAGCGCGCGTGTAAATCAGCAACATGAATAAAGCGTACAGTTTGGTTACTGGCTGTGTCATTACATTGCTCGCCAATGGTTTTACTAACCGAAGGAATGGTGCGAGAAATTAAAGCAAAGCTACCAAATTCTGTGATAGCACTGACTGCAAATCCATCATCGCTTTGTTCAGTAGTGAGAGTTAGCCATTGCTCATCGACTAACTGCACTATGCTAAAGGCAAGGTTGGTTTGTTCATTTGGTAACTTAATCGCTAAACTTAATGGCTCAGCAAATATCAGGTTATTGGGGCGAAAGGTATGAATGCTCGAGACAATACCTTGCTCGATATCCGTGCTTGAAGCGCTTGTCTCAGTGTAAGTAAATGTGGTGTCTGTTGTAACCGTGTTACTTATTGCATTAAGTATGACATCGCCCTGTGCAAATTCAGCCGATAAACCATTTTCAACGGAAATAATTAAACCAGACTGATCAGGAGCTGCTGCGACTTCTTTTGTTGTTTTATCGCCACCACATGCTGTCAGTAATAAGCTAGTCAGAATAATGACCAGTAGTTGAGTGTTAGAGCGCACTTACTCAGTTCCTTTGCCATACCAAATTAGTATAAGAATATAGTATCAGTTTTAAGGGCGCAGAGGGAATAGGGGAGAGAGAAATTCCCCGCAGCGGGCGCTACGGGGAATAAATATTATTGCTTTTCAGCTGTCACTTCTAGCTCTTCAGCTAGGATATGCTCAGTAGTTTGTGGCTCGTGTTGGCCTTCAGCACCGTGCATCCAAGCTACAAGTTTGTCGCTTAGTAAGTACATGATAACAGCAGAAAGAACCGCAGTTGCGCCTAAACCAATGAAGATACCCATCGCGTTGTCTAACGCTTCTTCACCTTCACCTAGGAATGAACCTACGAAACCTGCAATTTTGTTTGCAACGGCTGTACATAGGAACCAGATACCCATAAGCATTGAAGCTAAACGTAGTGGTGCAAGTTTACTCACCATAGATAAGCCAATTGGAGATAAACACAACTCACCTAGCGTGTGGAATAAGTAGAATAATACTAACCACATCATGCTGATTTGTAGGTGCTCACCTTGACCTTGTGTCATAAGCGCCAGGATCATAGTAATGAAACCAAGTGCTAAGAAAATAAGTGCAATAGCAAACTTAACTGGTGAATTTGGTTCACGTTTATCAAGCTTTAACCAAATAATGGCAACTAAAGGTGCAAATACAATGATGAAAATTGAGTTTAATGACTGGAACCAAGAAGCAGGCACTTCAAAACCAAGTAACATACGGTCAGTGTAATCGTTAGCGAAAAGGTTCATTAAACCACCCGCTTGTTCAAAGCCCATCCAGAAGATGATGCTGAATACACTCATAGTGAAGATAACTTTAATACGGTCAGTTTCAACTTTAGTTAATGGCTCTTTAGTATTTGATTCAGACTGCGCTTGAGAAAGCTTAGCTGAAGGTACAACACCGATGTTGCCTAAGTATTTGTTGCTTAATGCAAGCTGTAAAAGTACAGATAAAACCATACCTACACCAGCTACGATGAAACCCCATTGCCAGCCCATTGCTGCAGCAGCATAACCCGCAACTAGAGGACCTAATGCACCACCTAGGTTGATACCCATGTAGAAGATAGTGAATGCGCCATCACGACGTTGGTCACCTTCTTTATATAAATCACCAACCATGGTTGAGATGTTTGGCTTGAATAAACCGTTACCAATACAAAGAAGGGTTAAACCAATATAGAATACGTTTTCTTCTTGGCCAGCTAAGTAGCTGTGCGGAATACCCATAGTGAAGTGGCCAGCAGCCATTAATAAACCACCAAGGATAATTGCTTTACGTTGCCCCAATACGTTATCGGCTAACCAACCACCAAACAGTGGTGTAATGTATACAGCCATTGTGAAGGTACCATAAAGGCTTAATGCATCTGCATTTGACCAACCAAAACCACCTTCTTGAACAAGCGCTACTAAGTATAAAACTAAGATGGCGCGCATGCCGTAATAACCGAAACGTTCCCACATTTCTGTGCCGAACAACAGGAACAACCCTTTAGGATGCCCTAAAAAGTCACCTGCTTTTGGTAATGAACTCATATTTACTTCCTAACTCTAAGTTTTTATTTGAGGCCTTATTGTTTTTGCTTTGGTCGTTCTATGTATTTATTTAGTGAACGGGCGGCCATGTTTTTTGATGCAGCTAAGATAATGGTTTGTTGTTCAAGTTTTATACTTGAAGGTAAGAGACACACCCTTATCCTAGCTACAAGTGCGCTACAGTATACATAGACCTTATGGTGAGGGGAAGATCTTGCGACACTTGCCCCTTGGGATGCGATGGTTAGTAGCTTGCATAAGGCACAACAGGTTTCCCAGGGAATGCCAGCTCGCTATACACCGGATTAAAGTAATAACGGAAGTACAGCTGAGCGTAATTCGGTTCGTAAAAATCGGCTCTATCTAGGTTGAAGTAACCACCAAAGAACCAATGAGGAGTGAATCGATACTCAAAACTTGCCCCTAAGTTATACGATAAGCCGCTGCTGGTATCGCCCTCAAAGTATGGCACAACACCTGTTACGGCTGTTTGAGCTTCTGCTTGGCCTTGCAAAATAGGGTCGTTCGGGAAAAATGCGATGTCGTCAGTGGTAGTGGTAGACCAAGATACCCCAGCACGAAGCCTATAAATAAAATTATGACCAACCCGTTTATCAAAAATAACAGGTAAAGAACCACCCAAGTAGTTTTGCGGACTGTAATAGCCACCATGTCCCCAGGTTTCTTCACTTAAATTATACTTATATGACCAGTGTAATAAGTTAAGACCTAGGCTTAATTCGGCGTTTCTTTCGCGAATATAGCGATAGTAACTACCACCCATTAGGCTGTAGCTTTGGTTGTCTTTTACATTTTTACCTTGCAAGATTTGATAGTTGGTGCTGCCCCAAAAACCCCAGTCTAGGCCTAGGTCATGGGATAGGCTAAGTTGTAATTGCGTTGCTCTAACGCCACCCCATACTTGGTTGGTAAAGACATCTTCAAGTCCGGCGTAAGATAATACAGAGCTAGTTACTGGGCGTTTATTAAACGTGACGCCATAACCAAAGTCGCCTAAATCACCTTTGTAATTAACGCCCCACACGATATCTTCGACTAGAAAGCCAAGTGGAGTAGTACCAACATCAATGCGCCATTGCTCGTTTTGCCAAGCAAGGCCAATATCCATACCTTGTTGCTTTGGTTTTATACTTAAAAGTGGGCAATCAAAAATACAGAGGGCCCCTTGACCATAGCGACTACCAGCAAAGGTTTCATCAAAGCGGGTTTCTTGGCTTGATATTGTCATCGGGTCTAATTTCACAATCCCTGTGCCACCCCACAAAGGGAAACCTGCTTCAATAGGGCTTGCACCAGCGCCGAGGGTTGACTCATTTTGCGTACTGGTTTGGCTACTTAAGTTGATTGCGGCGGTAATATACGCTTGCTCATCTCGCTCGATGCCTTGCAATTGGCGCTTAGCATTATTGACATACCACGCTTCATTTTCATCAAGGGCATAAAGCTCATAGTTCTGCTCATCACTTAAGTTGCTCGTAGCAGCGTATGGGTCAACTGCCGCACGGTACCAGCTTTGAGCAAGCTTATTCTGGTGCTTAGCTTGTGCAACCGCAGCAGCTTGATAATAGAGCTCTTGGTTATTGTTGGATTTAGCCAGCAATTGCTCAGCTAGATTTATTGCGCTCTGAGTATCTTCAAATGGTTCAAGTGCAGCCATTAATTGCTGCTGACGATAGCTTTGCTCGCTCGAAACTTGATTAATTTGCCCAGCAATGATGCGATCAGCTAAATCATGTTTTTGCTGCTGACGCGAAAGTGTTGCAATAGCCAAAGCGGTATCCGTTGACACTGTTTGATCTTTTGCGATGTGCTGCTCAAAGCGAGTAATGGCTTCGTTACTATTGCCTTGCTCGATATGAGCATTGATTAACGCTTCTGACAGTTCAGAGTTATCAGGGTATTGTGATGCAAGGGCAGACAGCTTGGTAACTCTTTGGTTACTATCGCTAAAGCGATTAATATAGTTTATTTGCAGTGCTAGCCATTGTGACTGCTCAGCATCGGTTGCGTTACTCGGCAGTTGATAGTTAGCAAACCAGATATCAGAGGCATTTTTATCGTCGCTTTCAATAAGCCAAGCTGCATAGGTCATATGCCAATAAGGACTCAAGCTTGGATCACGAATTAGGGCTTTTTTCAGTTGCCTAATCGCATATTGTTGCTCATTAATTTGCTGCCATTGGCTGGCAAGCTCTGCTTGCATTAAAGGCGTTAATGGTTGTGCTTCTAACTCGGTGAGCTTATAAATCACCGTGGCCTTATTAGTGGCTGTATTATTGGCAGAGAGTCTTTCAAGCTTGGTATTAATGCTCAATTGCTCTGTGAGTACATTGATTTGTTCAGTACGCGCGTTATTTGGAATGTAATCTAAGGTTGCCAATGCTCCTTGAAAATCATTCAACGAACGTAAAAATAAAGCATGGCTATAGCGTAGCTCTGCATCTAACGGAAATTGCCACAAGGTTTTTTTATAAAGAGCTTTGGCATGATCAACCAAACCTTGTTGTTGGTATAAATTTGCAAGGTCATAATAGAGCCAACTTTGACGAGGGCTTTGTTTGATTGCCAAAAGTAACACATCAACTGCTTCATCTAGCTTACCTTTGGCAGTAAGGTCATCAGCGCGGGCTCGCAGTTGTTGTGTTTGTAATAGCGTGTAATCTTCAGTAATCAATGCCTGTTGTTGTTGATGTAAGCTGTTATAAAAACGATGACTACGAGCATAATTATCATCTGAGGCAGTTAATTCGAGCATGGCGCTCAAGGTAGCCTGTTGCAAGGGGTCGTCTTTTAGCACTTGCTTATAGAAATTCATCGCGTTTTGGTATTGCCCAGCTTGCTTGGCAAGTTCTGCGCGGTAAAACAGCACGGTATTCGGGTCTTCATTTAAGGTATCAGCTAAATCAAGTTTGAGATCTGCACGTTTCAATTCATTGCTATTGATGGCCGATTTAGCTTCATCTATGTATTGCCAAAAACGTGCGGTATTGGCCAAACCTATAAATACAGTAATACGATTTGTATCGATACTATATTGTTGGGCTTTTTTAAAGTACTGGTACGCTTTGGCATTTTTACCTTGTCTAAGATTTAATAACCCAAGACTATTGTATATTTCAGGGTCTTGAGGTCGGCCTTGTAGAGCTTTTTTAAATAGTTTTTCAGCTGTATTAAAATGGCGTTTTTCAAGCTCTGTGCTGCCTTTAAGCCATGTTTGGTAAGCTGGATCGGCTTGTTTCTTTTGCTCAGCTAAATGTGCTTTTTTAAAGTCACTAAATTGCAACTGACCTTTACTGCTTTTTGGGTAAGCAGCAAAGTAACGCTGATATTCACGCTCAGTTTGTTTATTAAGCGGCATATCCTCAAGGGCTGCAAGCCACGCAAACTCAGCTTCAACACCATATTGGTTACTGTGAGCATAATGGCTCAGTAATTCAATGGCTTCTTTATTTGTTGGGTTTTGCTTTAACAGATGTCTTGCATAGGCAAGCTCAAAACGGCCACTATTTGGGTAGCGTTTTAGTAAAGAACGATAACCGCGCAGTGCTTGCTGATATTGATTTGGATCTTGAGCAAGCCAGTTTATGTGCTCCAGCTCATATTCAATATTAGGGTAGGCGGATTTAAATAGCCGACTGTAGATTTTTACCGCGTCACTGTATTGTCCGGCCCTGGCACGAAGTCTGGCTTGTTGAACCGCTTCTTTGTCTTGATTATTTAAGCGTGCGAGCATGATTAAGCTTGTTACGCACGGATGCGACAGATTACTAAGCTCTGCTAAGCGCACATTGGCTTTGTCGGTTTCTTTGAGGCTATATAAAACACGCACCTCGGCGCATTGCACTTGAGTATTTTTAGGTGCAATGCTTTGCAGTTTTTCTAAGCTGTCGGCCATTAACTGATTATCACGCTCAATTTCACCAAGTTGTACTTGGCTAATTAACCAATCAATTGATTGACTATTAAGGTCCTTGTTATTTGCTGCGGATGCACTGGAGCTTGCTAAAACTGCAGCAAGTAGCCACTTTATCGGCATTCATTGCTCCAGTTAGTTGTTAAAGCCCCGTTTTTATCAATACTAAAACGTTTGTTCAATGCGCTGTTACCAAACAAATACAACACGCTGTCGTAGTAGCGGCTGGTGGTAAAGCGGGTATCCATCATTATTTGCTGCTGTAGCGCAGTGACAGTTTGTGATGCATTATCTTCAGCAAGCAATGGCAATAAGGCGGCAACAAAACCACTTGGGGCGTTGCCTGCCGTTTTGCCTGAGACTGCATTGGTTTCTAATGGCACTTTGCCTGAAGAAACAATGCTATCAACAAAAGGTTTAAACTGCTGTGTAAGGGCATTTTTATAGGGGGCATCTTCTGCCATCATACTGGCCCAAAGGTAGACGCGGATAGCATTGTAACTACCTGTAGCAGGGGCGCTTTTATCATGATAAAAGCCTTTTTCCACGCTGTAATTAACCCAATCAGGGCTCACGCCTTTTGGTGCTGTATCTATTAATAACTGCGCCGAGTTATCGTGTAATGTTTGCCAAGGCGAGTGCGGGTATAGGTGCGCAAATTGCGCAAATATAAATAGCGGTGCATAGCTTGGATTTAATTTCCAGCTATTGTCTTTTTCAAAACCTGTTGGCCCAGGTAATAGAGTCAGACCGAGGTTTGGTATCTGCGCTGTTTCTTCACGAATGATGCGCTCAGCAAGTACTGAGCTGAGCACTGCGTAGCGTCTTTCATTCCATAATATTGCAGCTTGTGAAAGGCTATAAGCAATCCATAAATCTGAATCAGACGCTGGATTTGAATCAAGGATTTGTCCTTGGTTTTGCTTTATTCCCCATTGCCATGCTGGTAAACGGGTGCTTAAATCACCTTCAGAAAGGTGCACTTCGGTCCATTCAAGTAATTTATCAAAGCTGGCTTTATCATTTGCAAGTAAAGCAAAGAATAGCGCATAAGATTGCCCCTCTGAAGTGGTGATGCTGTATTCACTGCCTAAATCAATCACTCGTCCTTCGGGTGTAATGAAGTGAGTTTTAAAGTTATTCCACTGCGGCCATGTACTACAACTTAACTGAGCCAATGCATTGGTAGAATAAATAAAAACGAATAATAAAGAAGCGATAGTTTTCATTATGCTTTATCTCCTTCAGATAAACGTTTTTTGGTTAGTAGTGCGAGCACTCGCCACAACATAAATGAAATAAGTAATAGTGTTAGTAGCGATAAAATCGCTAACAGTACTGGACGGTCTGAAAAGTGAAACCAAATGAGCGTATGAATAGGCACGTGACCGACAAAATACTGCTCATCGGTTTTAATCGTTTTGATGCCTTGGCTATTAATAATTGCTGAACTACCTGTAATTTGAACCGTTTTTTCTTCATTTAATAGGGCATCAGTTAGTAGTGCATAAGCACTTTCATTACTGGCAATCAAAGAAACTACTGAGCGGTCTGAATCGAACGGTGACTGGAATCCTGACATCACGGCTAAACGACCAATGCTACTTATGTTTACTTTAATTTTTTCAGCGCCTTTGGTGTCATATGCACCATTGTAGATAGCTTGATCGACAATGCGTTGGTTGTTGTTGAACAGCACACTTAACGCGCTGTCTTTGGCAAGCGATGTTAAGAAAGAATCAGGCTTACCAATGATAATAATGTCTTTATCTTTTAGCGCAAATTGGTTGCTTGGAAATTGAATGTCTAAACGGTGCGCAGGATAGCCAGTAATAGCGCCTAAATGACCTGTGAAGTTAAGTAATAAGCTAATCGCATTAACTGAGCTGTTAGCTTCCATTACTAAAGTACTTTGGTGTAAATCGGCATATTTGGTGAATGGAAAACCACCATTTGAAAAAGCGCGTAAGTTTGGCATGGCAATGTAGTGATGGAAGTCACTTACATCAATCGTTGAGCTGCCATCAATTGCACCAAACTCACCACCGGCAGGAATGGCACTACACTCACCTGTTTTTACTACTGCAAAATTAAAATCATAAGTTAGTTGATTCTTAGTTGTTAAATCAAGGCCTGTTAATTCAAAATCTTGGCGAGTTTTTGTTGGGTTGTAATCTGAAAGTAGAGGCAATAAGGTATTGGTTGTAATAGTCTTACCACCTTCATTATCAAGAATAAAGCCATCCACAAATTTATCGTTTATCAGCATATTTAAACGTGACAACATGTTTTTCTCAACTGGTGTGTTGCGGTAATTCAAAGTAATAGGAATACCGTTTTCACGCCAAGTGAATAAATCTGGTGCAAAGCGTAAATCTAAACGAACTGGCAGACCGCGATAGCCTTCCGATTGCAGCTGAGTTGGGTATTCAATAAATTCATCAAAGCTCACTGCGCGATCAGAACGTACCCACAGTGGCGCATCATAAGCTTCTCTAAGTGGTAAGTTGCTAATTGCATCAATAGTCGCACTGCGACCTGTCATCACTTTATAGCCAAAGACTAAACCAACAACGGCTTCTTTTAATTGTGCTGTGTCTTTACCTAAAACCAGAAGTATTTTGGCGTAGCGCTGAGTCGGGCTACTGATAATTTCTACAGTTGGTTTTTCAACATCTGGGTAATTCAATAAAAAATCAGGTTTGTTGTCGTTTGTTGCAAAGACGACACTATGCTCTGTTGGTGTTGCATTGATTTGTACAGGGAATTGCGCTTTGCGCCATTTTGCTTGTGCGCCAAAAAAGCTTGATAGCGCTGCAGCTGCTTCTAGCGTATTTTCATCCGGTTGTGATGCAAAAACAAATGGTAAGGTTAGTCTGCTGTAATCACGTGAATCAAAAAATGGCGCAGGGAAATACTCAAGTAAGCTTTCTAGAGCTAGTGACTGACGGTCAATTGAAATACGGCTACTTTTACTTAGCTCTGCCCAAATTGTGTCACTGTAGCCATCTTGACAAACCATGTCGTAATAACCTACTAGCTCAAAACGTATTTGGTTGAAGTCTTTAATCAACTTAGGATTAAGTACAACACTCTGCTCAGACACTTTGCCAATTGGAGAGTCTTTCTTATCAAAAGGTAACACTGTTACTAAGTTTTCATTTAAGAAAATCTTTAAATGTGACACCCGGGCAAGAAGTGATGGTGACGATGTGTAAGAAAAGTCTAGGGTTAGCTTTTTACCTAGCTTATCTAAGCGATTCGTAAAATCAACACGCGTACTGTTGCTAATACCATCAAGTTTAAACTTGCTTAAACCAAGCTTTTCAAAGCTTAATGTCATGGTTTCAATTGGCGCTTGTTCAGGGTAACCATCATCAAAAATAGCTTTATTAGGGAGAGGCTCAGCACTTATCGCCCAGCTAGATGTGCTGAGTGTGACAACAGCTAATAACAAGGTCAAAATAGTTTTTATCATGATGTTTTTAGTACTTTTGTTGGTTTTTTAGGTAATAATGACGCCACAAAGTACAAGACCCTTGATACAAAGGAAATCACTGGTCTTAATTCATTTGGAGCATGGAAAATCAAGTTCTTAAAGCCTTTTAGGCTGGTATAAAAAACGTGAGAAAAACTGTATGAAGGCTTATCGTGTTTAAAGTTCTCTTGCCAATCAAGCCAAGCATCGGCACGTGAGAAAGTGCATTGAATAAAGGCTTTTTGTTTTTCTAAATCTAAATCTCTTAGGGTAAGACCCAACTGCTTATCGCGGGTGTTACAGATATAAGTTGGAAATGAAAACTGCTTTAAGCCACGACTCATTAACAGCTCTACCTTATCGTTTACACGGCAAAGATGGGTATGTTCAGTTTCCAGACCAACACCATTGTTTGAGTAATCAGTAATTTTAACTTTAATAGTACGGCCATTAGCCAGACGAATGGCTGCAGGGAAGTTTGCTTTTATACGATGTGAGCTGCGCACTTGTTTTGCTTCAGCGGCAACGGCCACAGCTGCACCTAGAATTATCACGTTATAGCTTGCCCATAACATGCTAATGACCAGTACACCTATTTGTGAGCTGTCACCAAAGAACAATCTGAACACGCCATAGGCCATACCCAACACGTTAACAAGTAACAAGATGATATAGGGCTTTGAAATCGTCCAGTCGTAGTGATCTTGTTTGTTTAAACCACCTTTTTCAGTCACGTTAAATTTGCCCTTATTCGGGTTGATAAGCGCAACTGTGGTGGGTTTTAAGATATACCAAGCAAGTACTGACTCATAAACTTCGCCCCAAAATGAATAGCGGTACTTACCTTGAATTCGGGAATTGGTTATTTTTACTTGTAATAAGGTCGGTACAATATAAAGAAAGATGGCAACAAACGGTGCATAGATAATTTGCGCATTAAAATAAATTAATGCCAGTGGCGCTGTTAAGAACACAATACGCGGGATACCCGATAAAAAGTGCAGCATGGCGTTTAAGTAGCATAACCGCTGGGCAATATTTAAGCCTTTACCAAGCAGTGGGTTATCTAATCGGAATATTTGTGCCATGCCGCGTGCCCAGCGAATACGCTGACCAACGTGGGCAGATAAACTGTCAGTGGCAAGGCCGGCAGCTTGCGGAATATTAATATACGTTGTTTTGTAGCCAGCGCGCTGCATTCTTAGCGCGGTGTGGGCATCTTCTGTGACGGTTTCTACGGCAAAACCACCAATTTCTTCAAGGGCACTGCGTCTTAAAACAGCACAAGAACCACAAAAGAAGGTCGCATCCCACATATCATTACCATCTTGGATTAAGCCATAGAACAGCATATTTTCATTTGGGATTTTACGATGGTTTTTTAGGTTGCGTTCAAACGGATCGGCAGAGAAAAAGTGGTGAGGTGTTTGTACTAAACACACTTTACTGTCATTAATAAATTGCCCCATAGTCATTTGTAAAAATGAGCGAGCAGGGATATGGTCACAGTCAAAAATAGCAATATAGTCGCCATTCGTCACTTTCATCGCATGATTCATGTTACCGGCTTTGGCGTGGTTGTTATCAGGGCGAGTTAAATAGCCAACACCAATTTGCTCTGCAAATTCGGCAAACTCAGGGCGTTTACCATCATCTAAAATATAAATATTAAGCTTATCTGCAGGCCAATCAATACTTTGCGCGGCGATTGTAGTCGGTTTAACAACATCAAGCGGCTCGTTGTAAGTAGGAATATAAATATCTACACTAGGCCAGTTTGCAGTGTTTTTATCTAAAGCGATTGGTCTACGGTTTAAAGGATTGATGGTTTGGAAAAAGCCTAAAATTAGTACTAACCAAGCGTAACTTTCAGCAAGCAGTAAACCAATACCCAGTGCAAGCGCTAAAGGGTCTCCCCAGTTAAGGGTATCTGTATAGCGCCACCACAAATAACGCGTAGAGGTTGTCACAGAAAGTGTGATCATCACAATGGTGGCTATTTTCCCTTCAACGCGTCTAAGTGAGTAAGCAACAATTAAAATTAAACTAATAAACACCGCTTGTGCTTCAATACTAAATGGTACAGTCACAAATATAGCTACGGCAAAAACAATGAAAGTGAAAAACGCGACTTTTAATGTGCTGTTTTTCCAAAGTGAAGAGCGGGTTAGTGTTTTATATGAGTTAGTATTTGTTTGATCTCTTGCAATTAACCAAAGCCCTTTAAAAGAGCGCACTAACTTACTATCTGCAAGTCTTAATAAGCGGGCTGAACGTGTTACTTTACGCCAGCTTTTACGCTGCTCCGCGGCTATTTGTTGTTGTGAGGTTGTGGTGGTGTTGAATAGCGCAAGATACACACTTTGCAATACGATCCGAATGCAGTTAGTCGGTGTCAAAACAGGTTGTGAAACATGAGGGTATAAGCGTTTAAGTTTAAGCTTTAGTTCACGTTTTTTAT
>NZ_JAKEVN010000011.1:0-67797 GCF_022398505.1 Pseudoalteromonas sp. Isolate3
TAATAATATAGCTCAAAATATACAACAATACCCACATTGCACCGCAATGAGATACTAGAGTGAATAAATTTTCTACCATCTTACCACTAATAAAGGATGCACTGGCAAGACCAGCATAACCCGCAAGTGCTAGGCCAATAGACTTACCCGCATAGCGAATACCAATAGAAGTATTTTCAAGATTAAAATTACTTTGTAGCGATGCACCTTGGTTGGCTTTGGCAAAGCGATACTCTCGGATTTTACTATCAAGGGCAAACATACCTTGCAGCACAAAAAAGCTTACAGTGGCGATCAGCAAGCTGCTATAGCCTTGGGTATGGCACCAGTTATATAGACCAAGAGCAATAATACAGTTTGCGATTAACATGCCTGAGTCGACTAAAGCAGCACAGACATTTTGTTTTAATATGGCCGCTTCTTCGTTAAAGCGATGCAAAATCCATTTACGGTGAATTAAGTGACCTATTTTGATAAAGCTAAATAACAGCACAATAAGTAATAGGACCTTGAGCGGGTTAGACTGCGCTGCACTTAAGCTAATTTCATCAAATATATAGGCAATGGTAGCAATAACAACCATGATCTCACTGGCAAAGCTGATCCCCATAGCAAAGTTATCATGCTGTGCAAGCTCTTCTTTAAGCGCTTGTTTTGCTTTGATTTGCGTTAGAATACGTAGCAGTACTATAGTGACGCAAATTACAGCGAAACTAATAGCAATCGCGACTAAACTAGTGTTAGATAGTGATAAATATGACATGCAGGTCCCTGCTAAATAATTCTTTGATAATCATTCTAGTACGGTTATTGGCAAGTTAAAAGAGAGTATTTAATGAGTAATTTACACGCGCTTACCGAGTCACTACATCAGTTAGGCCAAACCCGCTTCGAGAGCCTGTATAAAGGGCAAGCGGAGCAAGAGAAAATTATTAACTTATTGTCTTTAAGTGACTTTGCGTGGAATTGCTTACAGTCTCAACCAGACCTAAAAGATTGGTTACTAGATGATAATGAACTCACTAACCGTAAGATTGAAGCTCCGTTAAACAGTGCTGAAATTAGCGAACTTGACGACAACGCAGCGATGGCAAAGCTGCGCTTATATCGCGAAAAGTACTGGTTGAAAGTGGCTTTTCTTGATTTGTGTTGTGCTAACCCAATTGCTGACAGTATTGCTTATATCTCAGCGCTTGCAAACCAGCTTATCGATAGTGCTAATCAATGGGCATTTGCACAAGTAGCTAAAGTCAGCGGCATGCCGCTTGATGATGACGGTAATGCAATGCCAATGTTAGTTTTAGGCATGGGGAAACTTGGCGGAGGAGAACTTAACTACTCATCTGACATTGATTTAATTTTCTCTTATCCACGCGATGTTGCAACACAAGGTGGTCGCCGCTCCATTGAAGCCCAGGTGTTTTATACTAAAGTGGCGCAAAAACTAATTATGGCGCTTAACCAAACTACGGTAAATGGCCAAGTATTTCGGGTCGATATGCGTCTGCGCCCATTTGGTGAAAGTGGGCCTTTGGTGATGAGTTTTAATGCAATGGAAGACTATTACCAAGAGCAAGGGCGTGAGTGGGAACGTTATGCCATGCTAAAAGGGCGTTTAATTGGTTCAGAAAATCGTTATTGGGACGAGTTTTATGAATTGCTTCGCCCGTTCGTTTATCGTCGCTATATTGATTTCTCGGTGATTGAATCGTTACGTAAAATGAAGCAAATGATTGCTCAAGAGGTACGCCGAAAGCGCCTTACAAACAATATTAAATTGGGTGCAGGCGGCATTCGAGAAGTGGAGTTTATAGTGCAAGCTCTGCAAATGGTGCGAGGAGGGCGTGAAGCTAATTTACAAACTCAGTCATTATTGGTTGCTTTAAAAGAGCTCGTAAACAACCAAGTTATGTCGAATAAAGAAGCTGAGTTATTAACACAGAACTATTTAGATTTACGTCAAATTGAGCAGTACCTACAGATTTTCGATGATAAACAAACGCAAACCTTGCCTGATGACGAGCTAAACCAACAACGTTTATGTTATTTGCTCAACAAAGAAGATTTTAATCAGTGTTTAATTAGCATTGAGCAGACCATGTCCCAAGTACATAGTGAATTCGAACAAGTGATTGGCTTTGAAAGTGAAACGGCGGATCCTTGTGAAAGTGAGTATATTAGCGCTTGGGAAATGACTGATGTTAGCCTGATGTGTGAGCCGAACCTTGATTGGCAACCGGCGCTCGAAGATTTTAAAGCGCGATTAACTAAGGCGAAAATTGGCAGTCGAGGTCGTGATATCCTCGATAAATTAATGCCGCTTTTACTTAAACAACTCACTGTAACTAAAGCGAGCTGTGATGCCTTTACCATGATTTGCCAAGTACTGAATAAGATCATTTCACGAACCGCCTACTTGGAGCTGCTATACGAAAATCCCGGTGCGTTAAATCAGCTGGTTTCACTTTGTTGTCATAGTAAATGGATAGGTGAGCATATTTCTCGCTACCCAATTTTACTTGATGAGCTGATCGATCCTCAGGTGCTCTATAAACCGACGCCTCTGTCTGCTTACAAAAATGAAATTAGACAGTATTTCTTACGCATTGAGCATGGTGACTTAGAATTGCAAATGGAAGCACTTCGTCAGTTTAAACAAACACATCAATTACGTATTGCCGCAGCAGATGCAACAGGTGTTCTTAGTGTAATGAAAGTAAGTGATCACCTTACTGCGCTTGCTGAGGCTATTGTAGAGCAAGCTGTAAATATAGCATGGCATGCCTGTGTTGAGCGCTTTGGTCAGCCAGCGAATACTTCAGAGCAAGAAAAAGGCTTTGCAGTGATAGCGTATGGCAAAACGGGCGGTTTTGAAGTCGGTTACGATTCAGATCTTGATCTTGTGTTTGTGCATAACCACGATGGTAGCAGTTACACTGATGGTGATAAGTCGATTGATTCTAGGCAGTTCTACTTAAAGCTGGCGCAGCGCTTAATGCACTTATTCAATACTCGCACCGCTTCTGGCATTTTGTATGAGCTTGATACTCGCTTAAGGCCTGAAGGAGCGTCTGGGTTACTGGCTATTAATCTAGAAAGCTTTTATCACTATCAACAAACTCAAGCATGGACTTGGGAGCATCAAGCACTAGTCCGCTCACGAATGATTTATGGGCAAACCTCATTGAGCGAGCGTTTTGCACAAATTCGCAAAGACGTTTTATGCCAAGCCCGCGATAATGAAAAGCTGAAAACAGATGTTGTTGAGATGCGTGAAAAAATGCGCGCTCACCTTGCTAAAGGGAATGATGAGCTATTTGACTTAAAACAAGATAGGGGCGGTATTACAGATATTGAGTTTATCACTCAGTACTTGGTGTTGAATAATGCTATGCAGCACCCTGAGCTAACTACTTGGTCTGATAATGTGCGTATTTTAGCTGATGCAGCTCGTTTGGATTGTATCAGTGAACAAATGCAGCAAGAGTTAATCGCTGCGTATATTGCGTATCGTTCACGCTATCATGTGATGAGTTTGAATCAGCAAGGGCGTTGTGCGCCACGTGCTGAGTTAACTCAGCACATCGACTTAGTAAGTCAGGCGTGGCAGCAGGTGTTTTAGCTTTTTAAGCGACGGCAGTTTTCGCGCACATAAGCAGAGGGCAGCTCGGTTATTACCGCTGCTCTTTGCTTAAAGCAGAAGTAAGTGTAAACCTCATTTTCGAAATCATCGTTGATGGCGCGGCCAACTTGGTAAAGTGTTGAGACAAAATTACTATCAACGCGAAAATGGTCTTTTACCACATAGTCTTTACTTAAATACCAGTACAGCACGATATCTTCGTGGCGGGCATAATCCGCGAGTACATCTTTTAGAGTATTACCACTTTCAAAACGACGTGGTTGAATCTCTCCAGTCCAGTTTGGCGATGAAGGATCGACTACTTTTTCACGTTCAAAAAGTGCTACATCAAGGCTGGTTTCTGGCGTAGGCAATTTAAGAACGTACTTATCTCGTTCGTTATTTTTGTCATTTACTTGGTTACGTAGTGCTGCATAAAAGCGCGATAAGCCTTGTGCCGCAGCATTCTTAGTATCTTTCATGTCCATTACTGGACCACTACCGAATAAAAAGTAAATAGCAGCAGCAATTAAAATAAATGCTAGTGATAAATGCTTAACCCAGAACCACATTTCTAATACTCTTGTTGTTGATTAGCTTTATAAAACCATACAAACAGCAAAATGTCACTCTACTTGTAATAAGAAGGGGCATTCTTGTCTGGACGGGTTTTAAAGCGGCGATGTAGCCACATGTACTGTTCTGGCGCTAAATCGATGGCTTGCTCCATACGTTGATTTACATGAGTAACATCAACAAGATCATCACCACTTGGGAAGTTTTCAAGAGCAGGTAACACTTCTAGGTGGTAGCGACCATTTTCATCACGACGACTAGTTAAACTCACCGTTTCGCAGTTGCGGCTACTTGAAAATAGCAGCGTCCCCGTTGTTGTTGCAGCTTCTTTTACCGCATAAAAGGGGGCAAATTCACAGCGTTTACGGCCGTAATCTTGATCTGGCAAGTAGTAGCAAACTTTTTTATTTTTAAGTGCTTTTAATAAGCCTTTGACATCTTTTTTGCCAATTAAGTATTCGTTTGAACGAAGACGACCGTTAGTCGTGAAATATTCCATCAAAGGGTTATTGTGTGGGCGATAAAAGCCAATACCTTGGTGTTTTACACCCATAATACGGCTCGCCATTTCTAAGTGTAAAAAGTGTGGCACAAGTAACAGCACACCTTTACCTGCTTGCTGAGCCTTTTCAAAGTGCTCAAGACCTTTAACTGAACCAAACACTTTATTGATACGCCACTGGGGCCACCACCAAGCCATGCCGGTTTCCATCATTGCAATACCAGTATTTTCCATATTTTTAAGTACTAATTCGCGTTGTTCATGTTCTGGCATATCAGGAAAACATAAACGAATATTCACTTCAGCAATATGACGGCGGCGCTTCATAAAACGGTGTACTAAACGACCAAGTAGTTTTCCAAGCGCTAGTTGTAATTTATGTGGTAACCAAGAGATAAGATATAAAAAGAACACGCCAACCCAAGTTAACCAGTAACGAGGGCCTAAAAAAGACGCCTTAAAAGGAGATGAACTAACCACAAAAAAATCTCTGAAAATAAAAAAGCTAGTTTAACTGTATGTCTTTAAAAATACAAAAAAGCCAGCACGAGGCTGGCTTTTAAATAAGGACTCATTAGAAGAAATTACTAGATTTCTTTTAAACCTTGGTTAATTGCCGCAAGGTCTTCGCTTGTTAGTGTACCAGCAGCTTGCTTCAAACGAAGTGTTGAAACAACATAGCGGTAACGAACGTTTGCTAAATTACTTTTTGCATTATAAAGGTTTTGCGTGCTGATCAGTACGTCTACGATAGTACGTGTACCAACTTCAAAGCCTGCTTCAGTTGCTTTAAGCGCACTTTCAGCAGAAACAACAGCTTGTTGTAGAGCTTTATAAGTTGCGATGTCAGATACCACTTGGTTGTATGATGTGATAACTGAGCGGGTTACTGCACGTAAGCTTGCTTCTAAGTCTTCACTTGCCGCGACATAGTAAGCACGAGCTTGCTCAGTTGCAGCGGTAGTTGCACCACCTGAGTAGATAGGCAGGCTAAAGTTTACGCCAATTTTAGCACTATCTTCACGTGGCTTATGTGAGTTACTGTTTAAGTCAGTTAGGCTGTCACCATATGAAGCATTTAATGTTAGCTTCGGATAATGCCCCGCTTTTGCTAAATCGATTTGATCTTTAGCAATATCAACCGTGACTTTTGAAACTTGCAGATTTAAGTTGTTGTCTTTTGCAATTTCGATGTAGTCAGTTGACTGTTTTTTAGGTGCAACCGTTGAAAACGTTTCGGTATTCAACATATCTAATTTAGCGTGGTATTTACCTGTGATTTCGCGAAGCTGCTCACGAGCTGTTTCAACACTATTCTTAGCAACAATTTCTTGCGCAACAGAGTTATCGTACTGAGCTTGCGCTTCGTGAACATCAGTAATCGCTGTTAAACCAACCGCATAACGTTCTTTAGTTTGTTGCAATTGGCGCTCGATAGCGCGCTTTTCTGCTTGTACGAACTCAAGGTTATCGATTGCACTTAGTACGTTGAAGTAACCCTCAGCAACACGAACGATTAAATCTTGGCGAGCAAAGTCGTACTGAGCATTTGCTTGTAGTGCTTGTTTATCTGCAATACCAAGTGAATTCCATGCGCCTAAATCAAACAGTGTTTGGTTTAAGCTGATACTACGGCTAAATTCATCAGGATCATAGTCATAACCGGTATAACCCGTTGCATCATTACCGTCATAAAGATCTGATTTGGTTGATTGGTAACCAAGGCTTAAACCAATTTGTGGTAATAGTGCACTTAACGCGCGATCGCTCTCATAGGCTTGCGCATCTGCTTGGGCTTTTGCTTTAAGTACGGTAGGATCGTTTGCCGTAGCAATCTCGTATACTTGCAGTAAGTCTTCAGCATAACTAGCTGTTGCAGTCAGTGCGCTTGAAAACCCGATCAGCGCAGCGAGTAGTGTTTTTTTCATTGTTCGTTCAGTCCTTAGACAATTTTGTACTGTCACCATGGTACTCTTTTTTAATGAATAACCA
Source organism: Pseudoalteromonas sp. Isolate3 (assembly GCF_022398505.1). Classification (NCBI taxonomy): domain Bacteria; kingdom Pseudomonadati; phylum Pseudomonadota; class Gammaproteobacteria; order Alteromonadales; family Pseudoalteromonadaceae; genus Pseudoalteromonas; species Pseudoalteromonas sp. Isolate3. The sequence goes on from NZ_JAKEVN010000011.1 coordinate 6,693, forward strand.
AAAAAAAATTACGTAAATCTGCATGTCCAAGTGTAACAGAATATAATTGGCCGTAACATTTACTTAAAACGTAAAGGAAATAGTGAATGAAAATATCAGCAATCTCACAATTTAACCATGATGACATAGAGTTAAAGCCGATTGAGCGTGTTTATGATGGTTTCTTTAAAATTAATACTTATCGCTTTCATCATGCATTGTTTGCTGGTGGTAAATCGGTAGAAGTTAAACGCGAAATATTAGAACGTGGTCATGCTGTTGCAGTACTTCCTTATGACCCTACGACCGACCAAGTTTTATTAATCGAGCAAATCCGAATAGGTGCGTTAGCATCCAAGCAGTCACCTTGGTTGCTTGAGTGTATTGCAGGCATGGCTGATGGCAGTACTGATTACGAAGATGTTGCTAAGCGAGAAGCATTTGAAGAAGCGGGCATTGAGCTTAATGAGCTAGAATTTATGATGTCTTACCTTTCAAGCCCAGGTGGTACAACTGAGCGTTTGTATTTATATTTAGCACGCACTGACTTAGCTGGGTATCAAGGTGGAATTTTTGGTTTAGATAATGAAGATGAAGATATCAAAACTCATGTAATGTCATACGATGAGGCTATGTTACGTTTAGAGCAAGGTGAAATAGACAATGCTGCCACAGTTATCTCATTACAGTGGTTAGCACTGAATAAGCAACGTATACTGTCTGATTGGAAAAACTCATAGGGGATTATTTTGTCGTATGTCAGTGCCCAGCAGCGTTATATTCAAAGCTTACCTAAGTATTTAACTTTGTGTGAGCATAACTATGTGCGTGCGCTTAAACTATTACCACATGAGCGTCGTGTAGGTCAGGAGCGAAAGGTGCAATTAGGCCATAGTACCTTTGCTGTTAAAGTTGACGATACAGCAAAATACACCACAGATATTTCTATTAGCCAAGAGGCGGGTAATTTAGCCTCAGTTAAGCCTTTGTATTTAACTGTGCGTATGTACCATGATGCGAAAGTAGCCGAAATTGTGCATCATGATTTTCATCAGCGTATTAAGCCTTCTTACGCTTATCCAAACCCGAACATGCATCAAAAAGATGAAAAATATCAGCTTAATGCCTTTTTGTATGACTGGCTGATTGCTTGTGTTGAAAATGGCCGAGCAGTTTTAAATTGGGATGTAAACAATGGCTTGGTTTAGTAATGCCTACCATTTTGATAAAACAGCGCTAAAAGTCGCTCATATCACTGACTGCCATCTATCAAAAGATACTAGTGGTGAATACTTTAGCGTGAATACGGCAGCATATTTTGCGCGTTGTTTACAGGCTATTGCTGAGCAAAATGCGGATTGTGTGGTGTTTGGTGGTGATTTAACACAAGATCACAGCAGTGAGTCTTATCAGCTTTTTGCTAAGTTAATAGCAGACGCAGCGCTCAATTGTCCGGTATTTTGGCTGCCGGGTAATCATGATGAACTTTTTGAATATGAAGCGCTTACAAGTTCACAAATTCTAAGTAGTAAACGTATTACCTTTTTAGGTGGGCAACTACTTTTGGTAAACTCAAAAGGTTCGACCCCTGCAGGCTGGGTAACACAAACACATTTAAATGAATTAAGCGAGGCGATAGGACAAGTCCCGAGCGTAGTGTTTTGTCATCATAATCCGCTACCTATTCAGGCTTACTTAGATAAGCATATGTTAGAAAATGGTCCGCAGTTTTTAAATACCTGTGTCAACAGTCAGCAGTGTATTGGCGTGTTCCATGGCCATGTTCATCATGAGTACACTCAAAACTACCGTGATCTCAGCGTGTTTGCGACACCAGCCAGTTCGATACAATTTACTAAGCACACCATGGCATGGCAGCAAGAGGACTTAGGCCCTGCATTTCGACTCATCAACTTAAACATTGATGGGCAACAAAATTTACTGTTAAGCACGGATGTAGTATGGCTAAACGAGTAATTTATATACACGGTTTTAATAGCTCTGAGCAATCTTATAAAGCAGTTCGTTTTGGTAAGCATATGGCGCAATTCGATGTAGATTATCAGGTGCCGCGACTAACTCATGAGCCGTTACATGCAATTTTACAATTAGAACAACTGTTAAATGATGATACTGTATTACTAGGTAGTTCATTAGGCGGTTTTTATGCGACCTATTTGTCGCAACGTTATTCGATACCCGCGGTGGTAATTAATCCTGCGGTTCGCCCATTTGAGTTACTCGATAACTATTTAGGGGAAAATTATAACCCGTATCAAGATAGTCACTATGAACTTGGTACTCGTCACATGGATGCATTGCGCAGTTTATATTTGCCGCAATTAGACACCCCTTCATTGATTTATTTGTTACAGCAAACGGGCGATGAAGTACTGCCTTTTCAGCAGGCGGTTAAATATTATTCTCAGTGTAAGCAACACGTTGAATTTGGAGGCGATCATAGTTTTATCGGCTTCGAACAAACCTTTGCAAGTATTGTAGATTTTCTTAAAATCACGTAAAACATAGCTAAGCGCATAAAAGATATAAAAACTATGAGTCAGCAAAATTATAACGCCGAAGCAATTGAAGTCTTAAACGGGTTAGAGCCCGTAAAACGCCGCCCAGGTATGTATACCGATACGGTTCGTCCTAACCACTTAGGTCAAGAGGTTATCGATAACAGTGTCGATGAAGCAATGGCAGGTCATGCAACAAAAATAGATGTCATCCTTCATGAAGATAACTCGCTTGAGGTTATCGATGATGGCCGTGGTATGCCAATTGATATACACCCAGAAGAGGGTATTCCGGGTGTGGAACTTATTTTTACCAAGCTGCACGCTGGTGGTAAGTTCTCTAATAAAAACTATCAGTTTTCAGGTGGTTTACACGGTGTAGGTATTTCGGTTGTGAATGCGCTATCGACTCGTGTTGAAGTTACCGTCCGTCGTGATGCACAGCAATTTCGCATGGCCTTTGAAAACGGCGATAAAGTTGAAGACTTAAACGTGATTGGCACTGTGGGCAAACGTAACACAGGTACAACCGTGCGTTTTTGGCCTGATGCCAGCTATTTTGACTCAGCTAACTTCTCTCTTACTAAGCTTAATCATTTATTAAAAGCCAAAGCGGTATTATGCCCAGGCCTGCGCATTAAGTTTACCAACAAGCAAACTAAAGAAAGCCAAGAGTGGTATTACGAAACGGGCTTAAAAGACTATCTAGTTGAAGCAGTTAAAGGCTTTGAAGTATTACCAAAAGAACCTTTTATTGGTGAGTTTTCAAGCTCAACAGAAGGCGCTGACTGGGCTGTTGTGTGGCTACCAGAAGGTGGTGAATCGATCGCTGAGAGTTATGTTAACTTAATTCCTACCGCTCAAGGCGGTACGCATGTCAATGGCTTGCGTCAAGGCTTGCTTGAAGCGATGCGTGAATTCTGTGAATTCAGAAACTTATTACCACGAGGCGTAAAGCTTACCCCAGATGATATCTGGGAGCGTTGTAGCTACGTATTGTCGGTTAAAATGCAAGACCCGCAGTTTGCAGGCCAAACGAAAGAGAAGTTATCATCTCGCTCATGTGCTGCGTTTGTCTCGGGTGTGGTGAAAGACTCATTCAGTTTATGGTTAAACGAACATACTGAAACCGCTGAATTATTAGCTGAGCTATGTATCTCAAATGCACAGCGCCGTTTACGTGCTGCTAAAAAAGTCGTGCGTAAGCGCATTACCTCAGGCCCTGCATTACCCGGTAAATTAACTGATTGTAGCGCTCAAGATAATGACCGCACTGAACTGTTTTTAGTAGAGGGTGACTCTGCAGGTGGTTCAGCAAAACAAGCGCGCGACCGTGAATTCCAAGCAATTATGCCGCTGCGCGGTAAAATATTAAATACGTGGGAAGTTGAGTCAGGGCAAATTTTAGCATCACAAGAGGTGCATGATATTTCTGTGGCCCTTGGTATCGACCCTGACTCAAGTGATTTATCTGGTCTGCGTTATAACAAAATTTGTATTTTGGCCGATGCTGACTCGGATGGATTACACATTGCCACCTTGCTTTGTGCGCTGTTTGTTCGTCACTTTCCATCGCTAATAAAACAAGGCCACGTGTACGTAGCTATGCCTCCGCTATTTCGTATCGACATTGGTAAAGAGGTTTATTACGCCCTTGATGAAGATGAAAAGAACGGTATTTTAGCGCGCATTGAAGCCGAGAAAAAACGCGGTAAAGTCAATGTTCAACGCTTCAAAGGGTTAGGTGAAATGAATCCGTTACAATTACGCGAAACGACCATGGATCCTAATACACGTCGTTTAGTGCAATTAACCTTGGACGAAGAAGAGCAAACTATGGAAATGATGGATATGTTACTTGCGAAGAAACGTTCGTCAGACCGCCGTCAGTGGTTAGAAGATCACGGTAACCGCGCTGAAGTTTAATAAAGTGTGTGGCAATCTAGTTTCTAGCAAAGAATTAAAGGGCAAGACAAAAATGAAAAAAATACTGACCTCAATATTATCGCTGAGCTTGTTATCAGCGCCTGTAATGGCAAAAGATATTCTTGATAAGTTAACAGTTACTGATGGTTTTTCTATTAGTCTGTTTGCTGATGATGTTGAAAATGCGCGTCAAATAGCGGTTTCAAAAAGAGGCATTGTTTACGCAGGTTCCCGTAAAGCAGGAAATGTTTATGCTCTGATTGATCACAACAGTGATGGTGTGGCTGATAGAAAAATGGTTATTGCCACAGGTCTTGAAATGCCATCAGGTTTAGCAATCAAAGACGGTGACTTATATGTGGCTGAAGTGTCACGAATCATTCGCTTTAAAGACATCGATAAAAACCTAAAAGATCCAAAATTCGATGTGGTTTACGACAAGTTTCCGACTGATCGTCACCATGGTTGGAAGTTCATTAGTTTTGCGCCAACGGGTGAGCTAATTGTGCCTGTGGGTGTGCCATGTAACATTTGTGCTGAAGACGACAAGTACGGTCGTATCTTTTCGTTAGATGTGGATACAAAAGAAATTAAAACAATCGCCAAAGGAGTTCGTAACTCAGTTGGTTTTGATTATCACCCTACAACTAATGCATTTTGGTTCAGTGACAATGGCCGTGACATGATGGGTGATGATATGCCACCTTGTGAAATTAACCGTGTTGGTGAAGGTGAAGAGGGCGCCCATTATGGTTTCCCTTATGTTCACGCAGGTGCAATTTTAGATCCTGAGTTTGGTAAAGGTAAAAGTATTGCCGACTACAAATCACCAGCTCTTGCATTAGGTGCTCATGTTGCACCACTGGGTATTCATTTTTATAACGGCAAGCAGTTCCCTGCGAAATACAAAGAACAGCTGTTTGTTGCTGAGCATGGCTCTTGGAACCGCAGTAAAAAATCAGGCTATAGAGTGATGCTAGCGAATGTTGAGCAAGGTCGTATTACTAAGTACACCCCGTTCATCACAGGCTTTATGCAAAACGAAGAAACATTTGGTCGCCCAGTTGCATTTGCAGAGCTTGCAGATGGCAGCTTATTGGTCTCAGACGACTTTGCTAACGCGATTTATCGTGTTAGTGCTAAGAAAAAATAGGTAAGCGTTAATGAGTGATACAGATACCTTGCTGATGCAAGGCGTAGAACAACAAACAATGGGGCGCTTTACTGAAGACGCCTACTTAAACTACTCAATGTACGTCATTATGGACCGTGCTTTACCTCACGTAGGTGACGGTCTAAAACCTGTACAGCGTCGTATCATTTATGCAATGAGCGAACTGGGGTTATCGGCACAAGCAAAATATAAAAAATCAGCGCGTACCGTGGGTGATGTACTAGGTAAATACCACCCGCATGGTGATAGTGCTTGTTACGAAGCGATGGTGTTAATGGCACAGCCGTTTTCTTATCGCTACCCGCTGGTGGATGGTCAAGGTAACTGGGGTGCTGCGGATGATCCTAAGTCATTTGCTGCAATGCGTTACACCGAAGCGCGTTTATCTAAGTTCTCAGAAGTTCTACTAAAAGAGCTTGGTCAAGGCACCGTAGATTGGACCGCAAACTTTGACGGCACACTCGATGAGCCAATGGTATTGCCTGCGCGTTTACCGCATATCTTACTTAATGGTGTAACCGGTATTGCGGTGGGTATGGCAACTGATATACCCCCACATAATGTTCGTGAAGTTGCCAGTGCTTGTTGTTTATTACTTGATAAGCCAAAGACTGAAATCGAAGAGTTGCTTGAGTTAGTGCATGCGCCTGACTACCCAACAGAAGCTGAGATCATCACACCGAAAGACGATATTCGTAAGATTTATCAAACTGGACGTGGCTCTATCAAGATGCGTGCAATTTACACTGAAGAGCAAGGCGACATTGTGATCACTGCGCTGCCTCACCAGTGTTCAGGTGCAAAAGTGCTCGAGCAAATAGCAGCTCAAATGAATGCTAAAAAGCTGCCGATGGTTGCGGATTTACGTGACGAATCTGATCACGAAAATCCAACCCGTATTGTAATTGTTCCACGCTCAAACCGCATTAAAGCTGAGCCATTAATGGCTCACTTATTTGCAACCACAGATTTAGAAAAAAACTACCGTGTAAACCTAAACATGCTTGGCCTTGATGGTCGTCCGCAAGTTAAAGATTTACGTAGTATCTTAACAGAGTGGTTAACGTTCCGCCGCGAAACAGTTCGCCGTCGCTTACAACACCGTTTAGATAAAGTACTCGCACGCTTACATATTTTAGAAGGTTTATTAACGGCCTTTTTAAACATTGATGAAGTCATCGAAATTATCCGTACTGAAGATAAACCAAAGCCTGTTTTAATGGAGCGTTTTGGTTTAACTGATATTCAAGCGGAAGCGATTTTAGAGTTAAAACTACGTCATTTAGCAAAACTTGAAGAGTTCAAGATAAAAGGTGAGCAAGATGAGCTTGCGCTTGAGCGTGACAAGTTAGAGCAAACTCTTGGTTCAGAGCGTCGTATGTCGACCTTGATGAAAAAAGAAATCCAAGAAGCGGCTGAAATGTACGGTGATGAACGTCGCTCGCCAGTCGTTGAGCGTGTCGAAGCTAAAGCTCTTAGTGAAAAAGATCTTATCCCTTCAGAGTCAGTCACCGTTGTATTATCTGAAAAAGGCTGGGCTCGTGTCGGTAAAGGTCATGATTTAGATGTTGAAGGACTAAGTTATAAATCAGGCGACAGCTATAAAGCCTCTGCGCGAGGTAAGAGTAATCAGCCAGCAGTGTTCCTTGACTCAAGTGGTCGTGCTTTTGCGACTGATGCGCATAGCTTACCTTCAGCACGAAGCCAAGGTGAGCCTATGACTGGGCGTTTTAATTTAAGCTCTGGCGCTAACTTTGAGCATGTGGTGATGGCAGAAGATAACCAAGTGTTGTTAATGGCTTCAGATGCGGGTTACGGCTTTATTAGCGACTTTAAAGATCTTGTGAGTAAGAACAAAAACGGTAAAGCGCTGGTTAGCGTACCTAAAGGCGGTGAATTACTCGCGCCAATTAGAGTTACTGATGTAGCGACAGATTACTGTATGGCTATTTCTAACGAAGGCCGAATGTTGTTATTCCCACTGCGCGATCTACCTAAGCTTAGTAAGGGTAAAGGAAATAAGATTATTTCTATTCCTAGTGCGAAAGTACAAGCTCGTGAAGAGTTCGTAAAAGTGCTCGCGGTTGTACCAGAAGGCAGTAGTGTAACCTTACATGCAGGAAAGCGAAAACTGACACTTAAACCAAGTGATCTTGAGCATTACCATGGCGAACGGGGTAGGCGAGGTAACAAGTTACCGCGTGGTCTACAACGGGTAGATGAAGCTGTTATTGAATTTACACAAGTTGATGATAATGAAGAGCCAACTTCAGAAGTAACAGAATAAAAATAAGGCCCGAAAGGGCCTTATTTTTTCATCAATTCGCTATAACTTTCATTGATGCCGGTTTAGAAAAGTTAAGATAATGACCATTATCAGCTTTTACTTCCATTAATTCCTGATGACTTGTATGCCCGGTAAATTGAGCTGTTCGTCGATAAGAGAGGTTCGGCCAATCTGATAATACAACGGCTACACCGGGGGCTGCTTTTATATAAACTGGGTGTTTATAAATAAAAGAAGGTAGTTTGTAATCAGAGCGTTCATTTGCACTGAGGCAGTACTCACTTTGATCTATTAAGCTCACAATACAACCTAAGGCTTCTTTTGAACTAAAAACGCGCATTGATCTTGGCTTAGAAAAGTCAAGGTAATGGCCATTTTTAGCAAGTACTTTTTTAAGTTTTTCATGTTCAACAGTTCCATTGAACGTAGCTATACGGTTATAAGACAAATTAGTGTAATCAGATAACATGACTTGCAAACCTTGTGGTGCTCTCACATAAATTGGCTTCTTGTGCACAAATGCAGGTAAAGAACTTACTTTTTGCCCATCCTCAAGACAAAACTCCTCATTTGTTTCAATATTAACAATACAGGCTTTTGGCTTGTCGAATGTACTGGCTATCGAGGTTGCTAAATTTTGTTTTGCGGGTTTTAAATTTTTAGCTACTAAGATATTTGAACCACAGTGAATCGAAGCAAAAACAGGATTGGCAGACTGTTCGATATTGATATGAAACTTATTCATTTTATCTGTATTTAATCGATTCTCAGGCAAATTAAAAGTTTTTGTACCTGCTTTTTCAGTGACCACAATTAATTGGCAGCTAGACTTTGCAAAGTTATCTTTATACACCGCACCAGATGAGCCATGAAGCGCAGGATAGATAAAGCTTGAAAGTTGCTTGTTGGGATCATAAAAGCCAATCAGAGTCGTAATGGCAACATCTTGCTTGTAAGGTGTTCTTTGCAAATTACTCTTCGTATTTGTATCTACTACAATATTACTCCACGGTTCCATTTTTTTACTAACAGGATTCCATTTTGTGAAACCTGTCATTGAACTTGGAGAAAAATTAGCTTTGCTTTCAAAAAAACGCTGAATACGATTTAGCTCATATGGAGTGTGTAACGTATATTTATTGAATTCGTAATACATTGGCCCACCACCAGACATTGATCCTTTACCATATTGGTGGCCATTAAAAGACGCAATACACGTTTCCTTATAGCAACGGTCTTTGTAAGTTACTATAGATGAAAAGTTAGGTATAAATTTATCTAAATCCGCATCCCAACCCCAGGTTGAGTTACGTTCATCCGCAGGAGATGCAACACACCATCTAAACCACCAGGGTAGTGTCCCATACCATAATTATGGCCAAGTTCATGGCTAAACTCATTTCCTTCAGAGCGGCGCAAGGTGACCATTCCAGCCCCTCCGGATAAACCATGAACAAAAATACCATTACTATATTTACCGATAGCATTATGAGCGGTTAATTGTGCACTACTGAATGGATGTGAAGTGGGACCAGACATTCCTGAAGCGTTAATTCCATAGTTAGCGTTATTAATACCGTGGGAAAATAAGTTCTTTGCGATTTGATGACGCATATCACCGCTATAAACCCCTCCTTTACTCGGATCTGAGTCGGTAAGTAAGTTACCATTTGGCAACATTACTTCAGTAAGGTGAATCGGCTCGAACTTATTAACTGTTAATTTACTGAGCGGGACTTGTTGGAAATACTGTCGATGTAAGTCTGGATCATTTTGAAATGTGAATTTGTCACGATAAGGCGTAAGTAAACCAATATCTATTGTGTTAATGATTAAGTTTGAGCTTCCACCTACAGTAACGTTCTTCAGCTCTCCTTGTTTCTCTTCAAACTGGAAAGAGAGGCGCATATTTGGTTTAACAACAGATGCGGGGACTATAGTTGAAAATGTGTCTTCACTATAACTAATTGGGTTGTCACTATCTTCAAACCCAAAAGGTTTAGTGAAGTTTTCTGGCGAGCGCATATATGTTTGGTAAAGCAGGCTATTATTGTGATCAAGTACGCTTAATATAATTTTTGCATCATTATTCAATTTATCATGTGGCTTAAACATGATCATCGTTCTTCGTTCGGCTACCAAGTGAGGTTGAATGTCGTCTTCAACCCCATTTTGTGATGGCGTAATTGAGTTTTGTGCAAAAAGGACCGTGGCTGGGAAGTTTCCTGTTGTGTCACTATGAAACTCGTTTTGATTAAATGTATTGGTCTGTAAGGCCGATGCATTAAAGGAGTGACACAAAGCAAATGAGCCAAGTAACGCTATGACTATAGGAGTTTTTTTCATTAGCACTTACCGTTTTTTGTAGTTTATAAATAGGGTAGGGGTATGAAAAAGTTAGCATTTTAAAAGCCATTACTCTTTAAGAGGCTTCATAAATTTTTTTGAGAAAAATCTGTAAATACAAAGAGGCCTCTCACGTTTGTTTGTCGTTTTTATGCTCATTATTTGTAGTGAAATGATGATATATTGCTTAGGCTTACACATGTGCGCTTAAAGCTATGGCTATGGCACTTTTCACGTTATAATGCGCGCTGTTTAGTACGAGGAGAATTCGTTTGTTAGCTTTTTTTCGCATCATTTTCATGGCTTTATTTATAATTTTAAGCTGTGTGTTTGGTTTGCTCTTATGTCTTGTTAAGCCATTTCATACCAATAATGTACATATTATTTCAGGTTGGTTTTGCAAGGTAGCTAAAATTTTAGGTGTAAAACTTGAGCTTAAATACCACGATGATCCAAAAAATATAGGCCCTGCTGTGTATGTGGCAAATCATCAAAATAACTATGACCTATTCACTTTACCTGCCATGGTGCCAGAGAACTGCGTAAGCCTAGGTAAAAAAAGCCTTAAATGGATCCCGTTTTTTGGTCAGCTGTATTGGTTATCGGGTAACATATTGATTGACCGTGCAAATCGTTCAAAAGCCGCAGGCACAATTTCTAAATCAGCTGAGAAAATAAAACAAAAAGGTCTATCTGTTTGGATGTTTCCTGAGGGCACACGAAGCTATGGTCGTGGTTTATTACCTTTTAAAACAGGGGCATTTCACACAGCAATGAGTGCTGATGTGCCCGTTGTGCCAGTTTGTATGAGTACAACGCACAAAACTATTAAGCTAAATCGCTGGGATAATGGTACAATTTACCTCGAAATGTTAGCGCCGATTTATCTTGATAAAGACGTATCTGCTCGTGACCATGCTTCACATGTTCATCAGATTATGGCTGCTAAAATAACTGAATTAGATGCTCAAGTGAGAAACAAATAATGGAAAATTGGCGCGAAATTACTGAAGACATCGTTACTTCATTACTTGAAGATGGCTCAGATCCTGAAGTACTTTATGAAGTGGAACACCACTTTGTTAGCGAAAATTTTGAAAAGTTAGAGCAAGCAGCTTTAGCCGCTTTTAAACTAGGATACGATGTTGAAGAGCCAGCTGAACTTGAGCTAGAAGACGGCGAGAAAGTATGGAGCTTTGACGTGGTTGTTGAGTGTGAGCTTGACGTAGAAGCTATTATGGAAGATGTCGATAAGCTAGAAGCACTTGCTCAGCAAACAGGTGTTGAATACGACGGCTGGGGCACTTACTTTCAGGAATAAACAGCTAGAGAGCTGTCAGCTATCAGCCGTCAGCTTTCAGGGATAAAGTTAGCGAGTTGCTACTTTCTAACTTTCCCCTAGAAACTTTCTAACTTCCTCCTTTCTAACTCATACCTATTTCGTATTCGCTACCCAATCTATAGACATTTGTAAGCAATTAGCGATAATAAAAAACTCGATGTTTTATGCGCTAAGCTCACATATGCTTATTACCTTACCCATTGCCGAACTTGTACCAGGGATGTTTGTTGACAGTGTCAGTAAGCAACAAGAGCATGTAAATAGTATTAAGATCAAAACACGTGGTTTAGTGCGTGATAAAACAATTATTCAACGCCTGATCTCTGAAGGGGTTGAAGAGCTACTCATCGACTTTACACAAAGCGATGTTGCACTGCCTAAAAAATACCAACCAAAACCTGAACCGGCTAAACCGAAAGTTGAACAAAAGCCTGCAGCTAATGGCTCACCGCAAGGGATCACGGTTCAACAAGAGTTTCTAAAAGCCAGCGTGCATTACGAACAACATAGCCGAAAACTGCAAAGTTTCTACTCTGATATTACATCGGGTTTGAAAATGAATGTATCGGTGCTTGATGATATCGCCGTTGATATAGTCAGCTCGGTATTTCGTAATCACAATGCATTAACTATTTTAACTCGCCTCAAAGATAAGCATATTTATAACTGGCGGCACATGATCAACACCGCGATTTTGGTGAGTGTGTTTGCCAAGTATTTAGGCTACAAAGAAAAGACAATTAAAGAGCTGGCAATGGGTGCATTGATGCACGATATCGGTCAAGCGAAAATGCCACAAGGTGTACTATCTAAACCAAGCGCTTTGAATGACAATGAAATGCAAGTTGTTAAAAAGCATGTGGCACAGAGCCTTGGCTTAGTAAAAGGTGAAAAGGGCATTACACCATTAATGCTCGATATGATAGTAAATCACCATGAGCGTTTAGATGGTACAGGTTACCCACGTGGTATTGCTGCTGAAAAGCTTAGTCGCGCAGCACGAATGATGGCCATTGTTGATGTTTATGATGCGATGACTGCAGATAGACCTCATCAAATGGGTGAAGAGCCAATCTCAGCTCTGCGTTATTTACTTGCTAATAAACAATTGTTTGATTCTGAATTAGTACAACGTTTTATTAAATGCTTGGGTGTGCATCCAGTTGGCACAATCGTTAAGTTAAACAATGAGCGCTTAGCGCTAGTTATGGAGGGTAACCACGAAAATCCTATTAAGCCAAAGATAAAGGTTTTCTATAATGCTAAGCACAAGCACCATATTACAGCTAAAGATGTCGATCTAAGCGTAGAAAAAGAACTAAAAATTATGGCTAGCATCAAACCATTAGATTATCAGCTTAATTTGGCTCGTTTGTTAAAAGAGCATCTGCTTGTTTAGACTTAATACAGCGTTTTTTGGCGCTGCGTTTTGCTGATATAAATGCACCACTAAAACAACTTGTCATTAATACCAACCAAAGCAAAGAGCCTTTTTCCACATGTAAGGCCACGCAACAGAATAGAAGCGATAAAACAGCACTCAGCATAGCACCTAGCCAATAGTGATTAACTGGGTTATCGCAATCACCTGCTTTAGTACAAGCGCAATAGTTTGCTTTACAAAAATAATGAACGCTGACACCGCATAATATCAGTGCTGCAATAATCAATGCGATTTCCATACTCAAGCTCTACAGAAAAACCTTTATTTTTAGTCTAATAGGACGTGAAATAGATGTCAATGCAAATGATAACTACTATCACTTGGTGTTTTTGTAATCAGACCTCTGATGAGTTTTAATAAGTTGTTATCTCGTTGTTAAAATGTCGGTTTTTTACCTAATTCTAACGAAAAATTACAGTTTTTTGATCTTAATTAAGGTAATGTTCGAAAGTTTGTAATTATTAGAATAAAACATCTAATACCAACATACAGCGCTAATCTTTTATGCTTAACTAATAGGTTGCCCTCGTTGTTGGATTAGCTTTCGCACAAGTTTGCAAGAGGACACAGATTTATGAAGTTCACTAAAACACTTATTGCAGCATCACTTGCTGTTGTTTCTGCTGACAGCTTTGCTGCAGCTTTCCAATTAGCTGAGCAAAACGTATCAGGTTTAGGTCGTGCATATGCTGGTGAAGCAGCTGTTGCTGATGACGCGTCTGTTGTTGCTCGTAACCCTGCACTTATGTCTTTATTCAAAGACAAGCAAATTTCAGTTGCAGGTATTGCGGTAATTCCAGATGTAAGCTTAAAAGGTGAAAGTGCTGCGTACGGCTTAGATAAAAGCTCTATCGATGATGATAGTATCGCTCCATCTGCATTTATACCTGCAGGATACTTCACTATGCCTTTAAACGACAAAGTGTCTTTAGGCTTTGGTGCTTTTTCAAACTTCGGTCTTTCAACTGAATTTAAAGACGATTACGCAGCGGGTTCTATCGCAGGTGAAACTGAAATCGTTACAATTAACATGAATGCAAGCGCTTCATACAAAATTAATGAACAGTTCAGTCTAGGCCTTGGCTTAAACTATGTTTATGCAGATGCTAAAGTTGTTCGTAATGCAGGTACTAACCCGTTTGGTTTACCAGCTAGCACGCAAATCGCTCACCTTGAAGGTGACGACTACGGCTTTGGTTGGAATATTGGCGCAATGTATCAGTTAGACGAAAACAGTCGTTTTGGTTTTAACTACCGTAGCGAAACTGATATCGACTTTGAAGGTGAGTACTCAAACCAACTTCCAGCAGCTGTTGGCGGCTTAGCGGGTACTGTAGTACCTGGTGAGTTAAAATTAACTTTACCAGCAATTGCTGAGTTCTCAGGTTCACACCAAATTGATAAGAAGCTTGGTGTACATTACAGCATCTTATGGACTGGTTGGGACAGCTTCCAAAAGTTAGAAGCTTATACACCAAGCCAAGAAACGCCAGTATTCTCTAAAGCAGAGAACTTCTCTGATTCAATGCGTTACTCTATTGGTACTGACTACCAATACAGCGATGCACTTTTACTTCGTGCAGGTATTGCCTACGATGAGTCGCCAGCAGACCAATCACACCTTTCAATCTCTATCCCTGATACAGATCGTTTTTGGTTCTCATTTGGTGGTAACTACGCATTTAGTGAAAACTCAAATGTTGATTTAGGTGTAAGTATCCTTCGTGGTAAAACACAGAACTTCTCAGAAAAAGACAGCTTAGCGGCTTCTTTAGGCCAAGATGTTTCATGGGAATATGAATCAAAAGGTCACGCAGTACTAGTTGGTGCTCAGTACAACTACAAATTTTAATTGTGACGCGACGTAAAGCCGCTGCTACAGAGCATTAAAAAGCCGCGCTATAACAATGTCATAGCGCGGCTTTTTTGTAAGCGTGATTTTATATCACGCTTAATTACTTGTAAGTTATAGACTTTCGATTTTCGCTTTTTGCGCTAATAGTTTGTCTTTCGCATCTGTAAATTCAGCCAGTTTAGCATGCTCTTTAGCAAGCACTGCTTCTGGTGCGTTATTTACGAACTTCTCGTTAGCTAACTTGTTTTGAACTTGTGCTAAGCCTTTTTCTGCTTTTTCAAGCTGCTTCGCGATACGAGCAAGTTCAGCTTCAACATCGATTAAGCCAGCCATTGGGATCATGATCTCAAGGTTGCCAACATACGAAGTTGCACACGCTGGTGCATCGTCTTTGTTATCAAGTAGCGTGAACTCCTCAAGCTTAGCAAGAGAAGCTAAGAATGCTTCGTTTTCCGTTAAGCGGCGCTTGTCTTCATCAGACGCGTTAGCAAGCAATACAGATAGAGGCTTACTTGGGCTGATATCCATTTCACCACGGATGTTACGAATAGCAAGAATGAATTGCTTAACCCACTCTAGGTCAGCCATCGCTTGGCTATCAACATTTGCTTCATTGTAAAGAGGGAAACCTTGAACCATGATGCTAGTGTTGGCAGTTTCGATACCTGCAAGTGGCGCAACACGTTGCCAAATCGTTTCAGTGATGTAAGGCATTAACGGGTGCATCAAGCGTAGTAGGCTTTCTAATACTGTGATTAAGGTATGACGAGTACCACGTTGTTGTGCTTCGTTACCTTTAAACAATACTGGTTTAGTAAGCTCTAGGTACCAGTCACAGAATTGGTTCCACGTGAACTCATAAATGGTGTTTGCTGCTAGATCAAAACGGTAGTTTTCTAGATGCTCAGTATAGGTTTTAACAGTTGCTTCAAATTGGCCTAAAATCCAACGATCAGCTAGTGAGTACTGTTTTTCAGCATCTGTAGCGAAGCCACAGTCTTGCTCTTCTGTATTCATTAATACGTAACGGCTCGCGTTCCATAGTTTGTTACAGAAGTTACGGTAACCTTCAAGACGATTCATATCCCAGTTGATATCACGACCCGTTGAAGCCATTGCCGCAAGGGTGAAACGCAGTGCATCTGTACCGTGTGCTTCAATACCATTTTCGAATGTTTTACGGGTATTTTTCTCAATCTTCTTCGCCAGTTGTGGCTGCATCATGTTACCAGTGCGCTTTTCAACTAGGCTTTCAAGGTCGATACCGTCAATCATATCGATAGGATCAAGTACGTTACCTTTCGACTTAGACATCTTATCGCCGTTTTCATCACGGATAAGGCCAGTTACGTAAACGGTTTTAAATGGTACTTGTGGCTTGCCGTCTTCATCTTTGATGAAGTGCATGGTCATCATGATCATACGAGCAACCCAGAAGAAGATGATGTCGAAACCTGTTACCAATACGTCAGACGGGTGGAAAGTTTTTAAATCATCAGTGTTTGCCGGCCAGCCTTGCGTTGAGAAAGTCCAAAGCGCAGATGAGAACCAAGTATCTAAAACGTCTTCGTCTTGTTTAAGTGCAACATCATCAGCAAGGTTGTTATCGCGGCGTACTTCAGCTTCGTCACGACCAACGTATACGTTACCTTCGTTGTCGTACCAAGCAGGAATGCGGTGACCCCACCAAAGCTGACGTGAAATACACCAATCTTGTACGTCGTTCATCCACGAAAAGTACATGTTCTCGTATTGTTGAGGTACAAATTTAATATCGCCATTTTTAACTGCTTCTTTCGCAGGCTCTGCTAGAGGTGCTACGCGAACATACCATTGGTCTGTAAGAAGTGGCTCAATTACTACGCCAGAACGGTCACCGTAAGGTACCGTTAGGCTGTGATCTTCGATTTTTTCTAGTAGGCCAAGTTCTTCAAATTCAGCAACGATTGCTTTGCGAGCATCAAAGCGGTCAAGGCCGTGTAAACGCTCTGGAATTGGCGCATCTAACTCAAGCTCTTTACCGTCGAATGTGTAGCTTTCGCCTTCGCTTAATACAGCAGCATCTTTATTGAAGATGTTGATCATTGGTAGTTGGTGACGTTTACCCACTTCGTTATCGTTAAAGTCGTGGGCAGGCGTGATTTTCACACAACCTGTGCCTTTTTCCATGTCTGCATGCTCATCGGCAACAATTGGAATACGACGGTTTACGATAGGCAGTAAAATTTCTTTTCCGATTAGGTCTTGGTAACGCTCATCATCAGGGTTAACAGCAACACCTGAATCACCTAGCATTGTTTCAGGACGTGTTGTCGCAACAATGATGTAGTCTTTACCATCTTTGGTTTTTACGCCATCAGCAAGTGGGTACCGTAGGTTCCACATGTGACCTTGTTTGTCTTTGTTTTCAACTTCAAGATCAGAAATCGCTGTGTGTAGTTTAGGATCCCAGTTAACTAGGCGCTTACCACGGTAGATTAAATCTTCTTTGTGAAGACGTACAAATACTTCCTTTACGGCTTCAGAAAGGCCTTCATCCATAGTGAAACGCTCACGGTCCCAATCTACAGAAGCGCCTAAACGACGTAATTGTTTAGTGATCGTGCCGCCAGAGTGGTTTTTCCATTCCCAGATTTTATCGATAAATGCTTCACGGCCTAGGTCGTGACGTGTTTTACCTTCTTCAGCAGCAAGCTTACGCTCAACAAGCATTTGTGTTGCGATACCCGCGTGGTCAGTACCTACTTGCCATAATGTGTTGTTGCCTTGCATACGCTTTAAGCGCGTTAGCGTATCCATGATGGTATCTTGGAACGCGTGGCCCATGTGTAAGCTACCCGTGACGTTTGGTGGCGGGATCATAATTGAGTATGCGTCACCTTGGCCAGACGGTTTAAAGTAGCCATTTTCTTCCCAGCCTTGGTATAAAGACTGTTCAATATCTTGCGGATTATAGGTTTTATCCATTACACAGAACCTTAAATAAATGCTTAAATGTCAATTTCTTGCGTTGCAATATGGGCGCCCAGTTGGCGAAGCTTTTTAAACCGCTCACGGGCGGCTTGTTTAGCATTTGGCTCAACGGGTACGAAATCATAAACCTGCTGAAAACGACGGATAAAATCCGGTAGGTGTTCAGCTAAGTTGATTAATATTTTTCTGTTGCCGACAGGTGGAGTCATACCAATCTCAACCGGAGCGCCACCTTTAGGGCCTTCACCTTGTAAGTTGTGAGGTACGAAACTATCTGGTTCAAATGACCAAATAATGTCGTCGATTGTGTGGGCCGTGTCGGTGTTATCGGCGTAAATAAATACGCGATGACCTAGACGATACTGATCTGCAGCAATTTTGGCTGCAAGATCGAAAACAGCGTCTGCCGTTTGGTGGACACTATCATCTTGTTTTAGAACGTAAAATTGTGCGTTCATATTCATAGTGACTTTCGTCCCCACAGATACACAGATCAAAGCAGGGATTTTGACATAGAACGCGAATTGCTTCAATTAATAAGGCGCCATTTGGCGCCTTATTTAGGGTTAGTTTTAAGCTTTCGACAAGGCTTAATCGTGACTTGCTTCACTTATGCCCGCACGGTTTAACAAATACTGGGTTAACATAGGAACCGGACGACCAGTTGCACCTTTGTTTTTACCGCCGCTGCGCCATGCTGTACCTGCGATATCTAAATGCGCCCAGTTGTATTTTTTGGTGAATTTAGATAAGAAGCATGCTGCTGTAATCGTACCTGCAGCACGACCACCTAAGTTGGTAAAATCAGCGAATGGGCTTTCAAGTTGCTCTTGATAGTCATCCCATAGCGGAAGCTGCCATGCGCGGTCGCCACTTTGCTCAGACGCTTTAAGTAGGTCATGGGCAAGTGGGTTATGGTTAGATAGTAAGCCCGTTGCATGTGAACCCAGAGCAATAATACACGCACCCGTAAGTGTTGCTACGTCGACAACAGTATCTGGTTCGAAACGCTCAACATAAGTTAGGGCATCACACAGCACTAAACGACCTTCAGCATCAGTGTTTAACACTTCAACGGTTTGACCTGACATCGTTGTTAAAATATCACCAGGGCGATAAGCATTTGACCCTGGCATGTTTTCACAACCGGCTAAAACACCGACAACGTTGATAGGTAACTGCATTTGTACCAATGCGCGCATAGTACCAATAACACCCGCTGCACCACCCATATCGTATTTCATTTCATCCATGGCTTCGCCAGGCTTGATTGAAATACCGCCTGAGTCAAAGGTTAAGCCTTTACCTACTAATACGATAGGTGATTGGTCTTTGTCGCCACCTTGATAGTTGATTACTGACATAACTGATTCATTAGCACTACCACGACCAACCGCTAAGTATGAATTCATGCCAAGCTCAGCCATTTTTTCTTCACCAATAATATCAACGCTTACATTATCGAAGTTATTAGCAAGCTCTTGTGCTTGTTCCCCTAAATACGCAGGGTTACAGATATTTGGTGGCATGTTGGCAACGTCTTTACATAATTTGCTACCTGCAGCGATTGCTAAGCCATGCTCAATGGCGCTTTCGCCAATTGTTAACTCGCGGCGTGTTGGCACGTTGAAAACAATTTTACGAAGTGGGCGACGCGGATCGCTCTTTTTGCTTTTCAGTTGGTTGAAGGTGTATAAGCAGTCTTGAGTTGTTTCAACTGCTTGGCGCACTTTCCAGTAGGTGTCGCGGCTTTTAACGTGTTGCTCTGTTAAAAAGCATACTGCTTCCATTGAACCGGTTTCGTTTAGCGTGTTAATCGTTTTTGAGATGATTTGTTTATATTGTTTGTCATCAAGCTCACGCTCTTTACCACAACCGACTAACAACACACGCTCACTCAGTACATTTGGTACATGATGTAATAGCAATACTTGGCCTGGTTTACCTTCAAGGTCACCGCGGCGTAGCAAATTTGAGATATAACCGTCACTGATTTTATCTAATTGTTCACCAATGGGGGATAAACGACGTGGCTCATAAACGCCTACTACAATACATGCGCTACGTTGCTTTTCTGGACTACCACTTTTTACGCTAAATTCCATTGTTACTCCTGATATTGAGTCGTATAACCTTAGTTTATAAGGGTAAGAAATTCTTTTTCGAGTCCTTTCTTACATTTTTTAGTTTAATAGCACTAATCTTAGTACATAAACTATGACTCTATTTATGTGTTTTTGAACTTTATCTTAATGTGAATATCAATATCACATAATAGACGCCATCTGCACCATTTATGCAAGATTATATGTTCTTGCTAGGTATGATATTTAACTTTGATGGCATATAATAAAGTGAGTAAAATAACTAGTTTACTCAAAATTCCTTACTATTCCAGTGAAACTCGATGTTTAACAGGGGCGAGCATTGCTAATTTTTCGTTATTTGACCACTGAAGTCTTCAAGTCGCAGGTCGCCGTATTTTTAACTTTGATGACTATTTTTGTGTCTCAAAAGTTTGTCGTTATCTTAGGAGACGCCTCTGAAGGGGGTCTTCCAGCTAAACTTGTGCTTTCGATGATTGCACTAAAACTTCCTCAACTAGCTTCTCTTATACTGCCTTTGAGTATCTTCTTGGGTATTATTTTGGCGTACAGTCGCATTTATGCCGACAGCGAAATGACTGTTTTCAAAGCCTGCGGTGTTAGTGAGTGGTACGTGGTTCGGGTAACCCTTATTTCAAGCACTGCGATGGCTGTTTTAGCTGGGGCGCTGACACTTTATGTTGCGCCATGGGCCAGTGAACAAGAATATCAATTAAAAGAGCAAGCAAAAGCGGATGCAGGCTTATCGGCATTACGTGCCGGTCGTTTCCAAGAAACCGGTAACGAAAAAGCCGTGGTCTTTATTCACAATATTGAAAATGGTGGCAAAGAGCTACACAAGGTATTTGTTGCTCAGCTACCCGACCGTGAAAAAGGTGACTTAGCCCGTTTGGTGTATGCAGAACGTGGTGTGGTGATTGAGCAAGAAAACGGTGAACAGCAACTTGTTCTTAACGATGGTAAGCGCTACGAAACAGATGGCGAGTCTGCTGCGTTAAACTTAACAGAGTTCGATGGTTACAGTGTGCAAATTCAAGATCAAGAAATTGAACATCAGCGCCGTAAGTTAGAAGCTATTCCAACGCTTGATTTATTCAAAATGAAAACCTCTGAAGCCATTGCACAGTGGCAATGGCGTCTAGCTATTCCGCTGTCAATTCCATTACTAACTTTACTAGCAGTCCCTTTAAGTGTGGTAAATCCACGCCAAGGTAAATTTGCTAAATTAGTGCCTGCAATCAGCTTGTATTTAGGGTATTTCATATTACTCAATGCGGCTAAATTTGCAGTTGAAGATGGCAAAATTCCTCCTTCAATTGGTTTATGGTGGATCCATTTGTCAGCCTTATTTATTGGTGGATTCTTGATTATTAAAGGTCGCCCGCTCGGCGCATGGTTAAAAGCAGTTGTGACTAAGCGGGAGTTAAACGCATGATGAAAACACTCGACTGGTATTTAGGTCGCAGCATAATTCAAACCACCGGTTTTGCCTTAATGGTACTGGTAGGAATTAGTACCCTAATTAAGTTTATTGAGCAGTTAAAATCGGTTGGTCGTGGTAGCTATGATATTGCAACCGCGCTGATCTACACCATATACAGCATGCCGGGTGATTTAGTTATCTTCTTCCCAATGGCAGCCTTGATTGGTGGCTTAACAGGCTTAGGTGCATTGGCATCAAACAGTGAGCTGGTAGTCATGCAAGCGGCGGGTATGTCACGTTTACAAATTATTGCATCAGTAATGAAAACCGCGATGTTTATGGCGATTTGTATGATGGCGCTAGGTGAATGGGGCGCCCCTGAAGCACAGCTCAAGGCAAAAGAAATCCGTAACCAAGCAATTAATGGTGGGGATATTTTTAATGCCAAGCGCGGTGTGTGGGCTAAAGATGGCAGCAATTTCATTAATATTGAAGATGTCGATCAGCAGGGCACTTTACGCGGTGTTCACATGTATCACTTTGATAAATCGTTGCAACTTACTCAAATTACGAAAGCAAAAGAAGCCGTGAACCGTAAAGATGGTTGGTTGTTGCGTGATGTAAACAAAGTAATGATCACGCCAGAGCAAATTAGTACAGAGCAGCAAAAAGAAGAGTTTTACGACTCGCAACTGACCGCCGAGAAGCTCGGGGTGGTGTCGGTTAAGCCGGAAGCACTGTCGTTTACTGGGCTTTGGTCATATTTAAGTTACTTAAAACAGAATGAGCAAGATACTAGCACTTATGAGTTAGCTTTATGGCGTAAGGTTATGCAACCGGTATCTATAGCCGTTATGTTGTTAGTTGCCTTATCGTTTATATTTGGTCCGCTTCGCACAGTAACCATGGGTGCACGTATCATCATGGGTGTAATAACAGGTATTACTTTCCACTTAACCAATGAAATTTTTGGTCCTGTGGTGATGGTTTATCAAATTCCAGCTGTGGTTGGTGCTGTGTTACCAAGCTTACTGTTTATAGGGTTTGCTACTTATCTATTGAATAAACGAGTGTAATGCTCGTTTAAAATGCACAAAAAAGCGTGGTTTGTTGCCACGCTTTTTTTGTACTTGATGTGTTGCTTAATCACTTAATCAAGTGAGCGATAAATACGTTTATTTTCTTCTTTGGTGAGGGTGATCACTTCAGTTTTTGCGATGTAATCTTGCAATGCGCGCTTATTTTTAAAATCGACCAACACCACTAAATTACCTAAACCTAATAGCGCAGTAATGGCTCTAAGTGCACCTTGTTGCCAGCTAATTAATTTACCATCGAGGGTTTGCACCTTTAAACGCCATGCCCGCATACCAATTGTTTGGCCACTCTTAGCCCAAAAGTAGCTAAAGAAACTAATACTCACTATTACCAATAATGCACTTCGAATGCCATACAGTAATGGCGAGTTTTGAATGAAAGCAGATACATCCTCAGCGTCACCAATGCTTAGTAAGTCTAAAGAAATTAGCCCTTGAACAGCTAATAAATACAGTACGGTAGTCAGCATCGCAAAGGCAATGATAACCAAGGTATCGTAGATTAAAGAGGCAAAGCGGCGCCAGAAACCGGCACGTGGAAACTCAGCTGACATAAACAATCTCATCCAATTAAATTGCGCAGTAGTTTAGCAAAGTCCCGAGCAAACAAGAAATACTTAACGGCCGTTTAGCAAGTCGACAAACAGGTCTGACCTGCTATAGTTGAGAAAATAATAAAAAATGAGCACACAATTATGGCCGTTTCTCAAAGCGAAACCCATCAGGTATTTAATCAACCCAAACCACTTGAAAACTACAATGCCTACGAGGCTGATACCGTATTACAGTATTGGCAAAACCGTTTTGCAGGGCAGTGGGGAACTGTGCATTTAGCTGCGTATGGGGAGCAAGTGGGTGGCGTACTACTGCAAGCTGGTTTTTTAGCAAACAAACACTTACCAGAATTAACGACTCACAGTCGGTTTGGCGAACGCATAGACCAAGTTGACTATCATCCAAGCTATCATGAGCTGATGCAGCATGCCATAGAGCAAGGGCACTGCGCATTGCCTTGGCAGCAACAAAAAGCCGGGAGTCATGTTGTAAGAGCTGTGATGGCAGTGCTGCACAATCATGCAGATCCGGGCTCCGGCTGTCCATTAACCATGACTTTTGCCAGTGTGCCAGCTATTGCCAGCCAAGAAAATATCGCAGCTATGTGGCTACCGAAAATAATGGCAAATCATTACGACCCAGATAATAAGCCTTGGTCTGAAAAAAAGGGTGTCACTATAGGTATGGCGATGACCGAAAAACAAGGCGGCTCTGATGTTCGAGCCAATACCACTAAAGCCGCAGCTATTAATGAAAGTGGCGCAGGGCAATTATACGCTTTAACTGGGCACAAATGGTTTTGCTCAGCGCCCATGAGTGACGCATTTTTAGTACTCGCTAACACTGATGAAAACCAATTATCCTGCTTCTTAGTGCCGCGCTGGCTCGAAACTGGTGAGAAAAATGCCATGTATATTCAGCGTTTAAAAAATAAGTTAGGTAATCAATCGAATGCGAGCTCTGAAATAGAGTTCAGAGGCGCGCATGGCTGGTTGCTAGGAGAGCCAGGGCGAGGCATTGCAACTATTATTCAAATGGTCGCTTTGACTCGTTATGATTGTATGCTTGGTTCAAGTTCGTTGATGTTGCAAGCTGTGAAAGAAGCGATATGGCACACTTCAGGGCGAAGTGTATTTGGTAAAAACCTGCACCAGCAGCCACTAATGCTTAATGTACTGGCAGATTTAGCTATCGAGGCTGAAGCTGCACTTGCTATTTCCATGCGTATTGCACATGCTCTTGATAATCAAGGTAATAGCAATGAAGTTGCATTAGTACGCAGTGCCACTGCAATAGGTAAATACTGGATCTGTAAGCGTGCGGTGCAGCAGACCTATGAGGCTATGGAATGTATTGGTGGCGTGGGTTATGTGCAAGACAACATTATCAGTCGACTTTATAAAGAAGCACCTGTTAACTCAATTTGGGAAGGTTCTGGTAATGTTCAGTGCCTTGATCTTTTGCGTGTATTTAATCGTGAGCCTGAATCTCTGAAGGTGCTTATGAATGAGCTTGAAAAGGCACGCAGTTTGAGCCTCGACTACGCGACAAAGTTAGATGAACTACAACGAATGCTCACTGATGCCGCGAATCTCGAAATGCATGCTCGACGCATAATTGAAAGGCTTGCGCTACTTTGGCAAGCATCAACGCTATTACAATTTGGCGAGCCACTTATTGCAGACGCGTTTGTGAAGAGTCGTCTAAATGAAGTGAGTTTTAGCCAGTACGGCTGTCTTAGTCATGACATCGATTGTCAGGCTATTGTTTCACGAATGATGCCAAAACTCTAAAGTTAACAACTTGTTTAATTATTGTGCGGTTGAGTAGTGGCACCGCATAAAACGCTTGCTGCCTTACCTATTCTTTGTATAATGCTTGGCATAGAGACAAAAGCAGTTTAAAAAGCTTTTGCTCTAAAGTGGTTTTTCTTTATCTTCTCGTGTTTAGAAGGTTAAAGAAAAATGAAGCCAGTATGATGGAATTGGTAGACATGACGGATTCAAAATCCGTTGCCTTCGGGCGTGGCGGTTCAAGTCCGCCTACTGGTACCACTTTTTAACCCTAGCCAATCGGTTAGGGTTTTTTTATGCCTGAAAGCTATCAGCTATCAGCTATCAGCTATCAGCTATCAGCTATCAGCCGAGTGATCGCCTATCGCCTAGTACCCAGAACCTAGGACCCAGAGCTTATAACTCAAATTTAAGTACCAACTCCACCACTATTAAAGCAACTTTTGTTCTATTTATAACCGACCAAGTTCAAACTATGTTTGATCTACAAATAACCATGAAAAATGTGTGCTTATTTGCTTGGAAAGTAACCGTTTAAGACTAGAGTACGATGGTGTTTGCATGCGTCTTATAATACAATTTGTTTTCTAAACTATAAGTGAGGTCAATCACTTAGTGCACAATATCGGGTAAGGTAACTTAGCGTGGGTACATACGACTTAAAGCGTATAGTTGAAAGTATTTCAAATTTAAAAAGTGAAAACTTTTATAATGCAATATGCCTGTCTTTATCGGAAGTGCTTGGTGCTTCTCATGTTTTTTTAGCTCAAGTTGATGAGTCGACTTTGCATGCGACAACCATCGCTTTGGCTGAGCATGACGAAATTGTAGAAAACATCAGCTACGATATCCGCTGTACGCCATGCAACGATGTAAGGTGTGGCAGTATCTCAAGTTATAGCTCTGGAGTTCAGCAGCTATTCCCTAACGATCAGTTACTTGTTGATATGGGCATAGAAGCCTATGTGGGTGTGCCTTTACAAAGTATATCTGGCAAAACAGATACTATTCTTGTCGCACTATTTCAGCATGAAATAAACGATGCGATGCAAATAGAGTCTTTCTTCTCGTTATTTACAGGTCTTATTCAGCGAGAAATCGAAAAAGACCGCTTTATTGCTAAACTTGATTTTGCAAATCAACTTATCGAGCAAAGCCACGAAGCGATTTTTATTTGCGACCATAATGTACATATTACTTATGCAAATACGGCATTTACTGAAATGACCGGTTACTCGCTGAGTGAAGTATTAGGGCAAAACCCAAAAATTTTAAGCTCAAACAAGTATGATCCACATTTTTACAAAGCGATGTGGCATCAAATTAATACAGAGGGTAAGTGGTCTGGTGAAATAACGAATAAAACCAAACAAGGTAAGCTGTATACGCAATTTTTATCTATTACCAAAATGCAAAATAATGGTGAAGATTGCTATGTTGCGTTTATTTTGGATATCACCGAGAAAAAAGAAGCTGAACAGAAAATCTATTTTCACGCAAACCATGACCAACTCACCGGTTTAACCAATCGTTTTTACTTTAAAGAGTATTTATGCAAGCTAATATCGTCTTTGTCTTACCAAGATGATGCGAATACTAACTTAGCAGTGATCTACTTCGATGTTGATAAGTTTCAAGACATCAACACAGTCTACGGCTTAACGTTTGGTGATAAGGTACTATGCGAGCTGTCAAAACGGCTTAATGGCAGTTTTAAAGAATGTGCTTTTTCGCGTATTGATGGTGATAGCTTTGCCATCTTACAAACTTATCAGCACGTTAGTGAACTTGAGCATGTTTGCAAACAAATTACCGCGTTACTTGTTGAACCTTTTTCGATTGGTGGAATTAGTCAGCAGGTTTCAGTTACGCTGGGAATGAGTCAATTTGAGCAAACTGAAACGGCTACTTCAAATTATAAAATTGAAAAGGTTGCCCGTCGTTTAATACGCCAAGCTGAACTTGCCACCTTAAATGCCAAGCAAACAGGTGATGAGTACCTGTTTTTCTGTAAAGAGATGGATAACAAGGTCAAAAAACACAATTTGTTAGTAGAACAGCTTACCCAAGCTGTGAAAAACAATGATATTGAAGTGTATTTTCAACCTATTATCGATATTGAAAATAACACAGTTGCTAAATTCGAAAGTTTAGTACGCTGGAATAATCAAGGCCAATGGCTATCACCTGCTGAGTTTATTCCTTTGGCTGAAGAGTCTCGGGTGATTATTCCACTCGGTGAACTCGTGTTGACTAAAACTTGTCAGCAAGTAAAAGAGTTAGAAGCAAAAGGTTATGAAAACGTTGTTTTTAACGTAAACCGTTCTTTATTTGAGTTTACTGAGTATAACCCTGAGCGTAATACATGGCTTGAGATTATTAAAAGCCAAGGGGTTAAACCATCCCAAATTTCATTTGAATTAACCGAAAGTGTTTTAGCTCCAGAAAATACCAATCATCTAGATGTGTTAAGGCAGTTGAAGCAAGCAGGGTGTTTAATTTCATTAGATGATTTTGGTACGGGTTATTCGTCTCTTAGCTATTTACGCCGTTTTCCTGTCGATGTACTTAAGCTAGATAAGTCTTTTATAGATGAAGTACATGTTGATTCAGGTGACGAAGCGCTGGTCAAATCAATTATTCAAATGAGTCGTGTTCTGGGTATTAAAGTTGTTGCTGAAGGGGTTGAAGAACGCGAACAATTGGCTGTACTAACAGAAGCTGGCTGTGACTATATCCAAGGCTATTACTTTTCAAAGCCATTGCCAGCAAGCGATATACTGCCATTTTTAACGCAATTTCCTCGAGCGCAGTAGGTAATTACGGTATGATTTTGATATCAACCTGCTAGTAAAAGCTTACTATGTCAAAATCAACTGCAAAGCAAAATATAAAGACGATAGTTTCAGCTATTAAGGCTGAAGAGCAGTCGCTAAGAGCGCTTTATCCTATACTTAATCAGCAAAATACGATTGCTATGGCTATTCTACTCGTGTCGTTATGTTCACTGTTCGGCGTTGCGACACTCTATTATTTAGCTATTATTCCTGCATGGCTGTGTATCATTTTGGCTGCTTTTATTACCTCGATATCGCATGAACTTGAACATGATCTGATCCATAAGCAGTATTTTAGTAATCGTCCTTTTACACATAACCTGATGATGCTAACCGTGTGGCTAATGCGGCCAAATACGGTTAACCCTTGGTATCGCAGAAAAATTCACTTACATCACCATAAAGTATCCGGCACCTCGCAAGATTTAGAGGAGCGCTTAGTGGGCAATGGCATAAAATCACCATTTTTGAGGGTGTTGGTTATCACTGATGGCTTGCTAGGTTTATTAATTAATACCAAGCGATTTAATAAAGAAATTAGTGGCTTTAAGTTTTTACGAGTTTTTAATGCTGGCTTTCCTGTTGCAACAGCGTATTTTGCGACTCTTTATGGGGTAATTGCTTACTATGCTCTGCAATTTGTGCAGCCATTTACATTACCCGCTTGGGGATTAGAGTTACTTACTGGGGCTGAATTCTTAATGGTGGTACTTATCGTGCCTAATATCATTCGCTCAACGTCTCTTAACTTGGTGACATCTTCAATGCATTATTATGGTGGTGTAAATAATTTGCTAGAGCAAACGCATGTGATCACCAGTCGCTGGTTTTTACCGTTTCAATTATTTTGTTTTGATTTTGGTCGTACACACACAATCCACCATTTTGTACCGAATCAGCCCTTTTACATTAGGCAATTGATCAGCAAAAAAATACATCCTATTATGGCCCAGCATGGGGTACGTTTTAATGACTTACAAAGCTTAAAACATGCCAATCACTACCCAGTAAAAGAGCAGTCATCTCAACAAGGAATTTAATATGAAGGTAACAGGTCGTTGTCATTGTGGTGAGGTAACTTACAGTGCAGAAGTTGATGAAAATAAAGTGATTAACTGTCACTGTACAGATTGCCAAATTATCTCGGGTGCGCCTTTTCGCACTGTTGTGGTGTCTGTGCCAGATGGGGTTACTTTTACAGGTGCTGAGCCAAAAGAATATATAAAAATAGCCGAAAGTGGTAATCAGCGTGCGCAAGGCTTTTGTGGTAACTGTGGTACAGCCTTGTACGCGACTTCTGTAGGTGCAGGTGAGCGTATTTATGGCTTACGTATTGGCGCTGTAGAGCAAGCTGATGAACTTATCCCTAAAGCGCATATTTGGTATCGCTCACATAAGCCTTGGCTCGATAACCTAAGTGATATGAGTATCTTTGAAACCGCACCTAATTAGCTGCCCCTTTTTGTTGTTGGCCGATAGTTAGATTTCGGCCACTTAAATAACCAAACAAAGCACACAGTAGACTTGATGCAATACACAGCCAAAGTGCTCCTTCCCAATTATTAAAATAACTATGTAAGGCACCCGCAATAATAGGGCCGGTTGCAGCCAATAAATATCCGATACATTGTGCCATGCCCGACAAAGCTGCGGCTTGCATTGAGTCTTGAGTTCGCAGGCTTACGAATGATAAACCTAGAATAAAACATGCGCCTGAACAAAAACCTAGAGTGATTGACCAAAACATCGCGAAACTAGGTGCAACTAATAACCCAAGTGAACAAAGCGCCCCAAGTAACGCAAGGCTTAAAGTTAAAATACGTTGATCTTTTAATTTGGCAAGTAGCGGAATAAGCACAATCCCTGGCAGGGCGGAGGCAACTTGAAAGGCGCCTTGTAAAGCACCAGCATGCTGCGCACTATGACCACCCTCTATTAAAATGCTGGGCAGCCAACCTAGCATGATATAAGTGAAAAATGAGTTAAAGCCGAGCAGTGAAGTGATTTGCCAAGCAAGTGCTGAGTGCCAAATTTTGCTTTGTGTACTACTTGGCACAGATGATTTTTTTGGCATGGTATGTTGCTTAAGTTGTGGTAACCACACAACAGTAGCCAGTACAACTAATAGGGCATAACTGGCGAGGGCTAATTGCCAGCCAAGTTCTTTATATTCTGCCAGCGGAATGATTATTGCTGAATAGCTTCCGCCAAATATCCCCATTGCCAAAACATAACTAGACGTCATAACAGCCACTTTATGGGGAAAGTCCCGTTTTATCAGGCTTGGCAATAACACATTACCAATCGCGATACCGACGCCAATCACTGCAGTGCCAATAAATAACACTGTGGCTGAGTCAATAACGCGAGATACGACTCCTACACCTATAAGCACAAGGGCAATGAACAGCGATACTTCAAGACCGCACTTTTTAGCAAGGCTCGCCGCCATGGGGGAGGCAATAGCAAACGCGATTAAAGGTAAAGTAGTCAACATACCGGCTTGTGATGCACTTAACTGAAATTGTTCAATGATTTGTTCAAGTACAGGTGCGATCCCAGTGATAGGAGCACGTAAACTGGCTGCAATTAGAAAAATGCCCAGTACTAATAGAAGGTTACGAATTACGTTTTGAGAAGATGACACGCTGTTTGGAAAGATAGCTATAGGTACTTTTATCATACCAAAACACTAAACAGCGTGGGTGAACTATGAGATAGCTCACCAAATAAAACGGTTACTTAAAACTGATAGCTTGCTGATATCATGGCGTTGCGCGGTCTACCCGGAAAGTAGCGATCGCCACTAAATGTGGTGTAGTCTGCGCGCTCAGCATAGTGCTCATCGGTTAAATTGTTTATTCGTGCAGTAAGGGTAAAGTTAGGTGTTAGCTGCCATGCTGCTCTTAAGTTAACTAATGAGTGGCCTTCGTAACTATGCTGGTTTTCAGGATCAGTAAAGTAGCTGCTGGTGGTATGCAGCTCAAGTCCAACACGTGTTATATCGTTTGCTTGCCAAAGTAGCTGTAAGTTTGCAATGTTACGTGGTGCAGTATCAATGAGATTGCCATTGATATTAACCCCACCGAGTAACTGATTATAACTATATGTGTGTTTGGCATGACTTGCGGCTATTTGCATCGATAAGCTTGGTGTAATGGCATAGGCTAATTCAAGCTCAACACCACGATGCTGGGTATGGCCGTCGTTGACATAATAAAAATCACTGTCGCGGAAAATGGTGTTCTTTTTATTCATTGCATAAATGCTAAATACATAATGCAGCTGTGCTTGTTGACCTTTTAAACCAAGCTCGAGGTTTTTAGCTATTTCAGAGTTAAGTTCTGCAACATTTTGTTCGCGTTGTAATTGATAAAGCTCTGCCGCTTGCGGTGCTCGATACCCTTCTGAAGCATTGGCGTAGATAAACTGGTTATCAGCATATTGATAGCTTAAACCAAGCTTTGGCGAGAAGTTCGTAAAGCTATTTACGCTACTTTCTGGTCGAGAATAACGGCACCCGCCCATTGCGCATGCTGTGCCATCTTCTTTTGTACGACCAGCCAACATATGGTTAGTGTAGTCATAGCGCATACGCTCGTATCGACCACCAAGGCTGATGAGTAAGTCATCAAGCTGCCAATCAAGGTTAACAAATGGTGCTAATAGGGTGCTAGTTACTTGATAATCGTAATGTTTACCTTGAGGTACGGTGGCGACTAAAAACGCTGAGCCTTGAGTCGGGCTATCCTGATATTGTAAAAAATCAGCATCTGTCAGCTCACCATCAAAGCCAACTGTTAAGAGGCTTGCACCAGTTAACTTATGCTGCCAGCTTGATTGAAGGCCAACACCTTGCTGAGCATTTTCTTCAAGGGGAGTACCCGGTAAAAAATGCTTAAAGAAGGTCATGTTTTGGTCGCGGATATAAGGCGTTAGGGTAAAGTTGTTAGCCTCATCTTGTGTCCAATTTAGTTTTGACCAAATACGTAAAGAACGTGCTTTACGAAACGCATCTGGATCAAAATTAGACTGTGCTATTTGCTCGTCTTTATAACTTTCAAAGCCTTCTATGTAGCCTGCAGTTTGTTGATCTAAGTGAGTGTAGGTTAGGCCTGTACTTACACTTAGTTTTTCGCCATCAAAACGGTGACGCAGTGATAGCTTTTCTTGGTCAACACTTTCGTCATCACGGTAACCCGTATCTCGGGTGATCGTGGCATTAATGCCTAAACCTTGCTGGCCAAAATCACGGCCAGTGCCCAGTTTGTAGCGGGTGTAGCCAAACGATCCGTAATCAAAACCAAGTTGGTTGTGGTCATAGGTTGTATCTGGGGTGATCACGTTGACTACACCATGTACTGCGTTTGAACCGTAAAGAGCAGAGCCCGGGCCTTTCAGTACTTCGATGCGTTCTGCCATTTCAGTGTGGGCTTCGAATAATTCATTGATGTTGCAAAAACCAGCTGCGCGAAGTGGAATACCATCTTCAGCGGTAAGTAAGCCGCCGCAGGCTCCTGCACCAGAAAGTACAGGCGAACGTAAAGCGGGTAAATACTCTTGGCCGTTACCGTGTTGAAGATTAGCACCAGCAACCTGTTTAAGGGCTTGTTCAATGTGAGTTGGAGCGATAAGCGCCAGTTGCTTTTGTGAAATACTGCTGACCACAACAGGCAATGGATCTGACAACACTTCGCTACGCGAGGCCGTAGTTGTAATATGTTCTAGTTCATTATTAGCAAAGGCTTGTTGATTAAATAATGAGGTGCTCACAAGCACTGAGAGTATCGACAACTTCATGAAAACCCTTTGGTTAGGTACAACAAAAACCAAAGGGTAACTGCTTTTTAGGATGGGTAAAAGCTTTCGCGATTAATAACTTTGTCTGCACGAACTACGGCGATGGACAGCAAAGCCAGCCAGTAGCGCTACTAACCAGAATAAGCTACTGCCACTGCCATCTCTATGCGTGATATGGGCTACTTTTTCTTCTTTTACGCGGGTTTTAAATTGCGCCAATTCAGCATCGAGATTTGTGATCATGTCATCAACGGCACCATTAAAGCTTGCCAGCGACTGCTCTTTAGCTATTTCATCAATGCCAATAGCTGTGCTGCGTTGCTCTGCTTTATGAATACCTGGAGCGCGAAACAGCATTTTTCGGCTTTTTACATCAAATACGGCGGTATCTACAAAGGTTTGTACTGAGTTTTCATTGCCCGGAATCACATATAAACCAACAATAGTTAGATATAAAAATGCAGCGTTATTTTCTAAGCTTTGCGACACCTGGTCGTACGAAACAAGCGCCATAATATCCACATCATATAAACGAGATACTTGCTCTAATGCGGTAAACCCTTCGCCGCCTTTTAAATAAGTGCTTGGGATCACTTCAATGCGGTCTATGTAGTCATATTGCATAAACTGCTTTTTAACTTTGTTTAGCAGTGCCACTTCGTCACTATGATGCAAGCCACCATTGTACTTGTTAGGGATAAAGGCAATTCCTACAGTGGCAGGTAAGTTCAAGGTTGGGATGGTCGCTTGATGGGCAGCTCTGTCTTGCTGATCTGGATAAAGGTACTCAACCAAAGAACTTGATTGCGTTTTTTGATTTCCATATTGACTCATTATGGCACTACAACCCGTAAGTGCAGCAATACTAAATATCAAACACCATTTTAGTGCATTCATAAATTATCCTTATTATGTAGTGAGGAAGCGTTTGTTTGCGTTGGTAAATATAACGACAAACGATGCAAACGGAGCTGTAACTCAGACCCAGTTTTTCATAAATAGTGCCAAAGAAGTTTAAAGAAATGTAAAGATTGGCTTTCTAATGTGTTGATATGTAAATAGTTACGTTTTTAAATTGTAACCCTTCATCTATGATTCAGGCTAAAACGTTAGGCTTTTTACCAAGAGCAAACGTTAAGGGTCTCTATTATGAATAAATTAATTACTATCTCAGTTGCCGTTTTAGGTTTAAGTTTGATACCTATGGAAGCAAACGCGAAACATGATCGTGACCATGATAGATACGAACAAAAACACGAACGTAAAAAGCATAAAAAGCACCATAAACATAAGAAACACCACAAGCATTATCATCATGACAAACATGATCGCTACTATGATCGATATGACCGCTACAGCTATCGTGATTTGCCACCCGGTTTATACAAAAAAGTAGGGCATGGTGGTGGCTTACCACCAGGTTGGTATAAGCGTTATCATCATGGTGATATTCTTGACCGTGATATATATCGCCATGGTCGAGTGATTAAACGTCGTGACCGAAATGGCATTATTGCCATCGAAATCGACGATCGCCTGATTCATCTAGTACACGATACGCGAGAGATTTTATCAATTGTCACTCGCCATCGTTAATCCTGTCGAAAGCCGCTTAGCGGCTTTTTTTTTGCTTGTTTCATATCCAGTTCAGAAAAACTTGCTACGCTTAACTGAAACTAATAGAAGGAACACTCGCATGAAAGCATTGTTAACTGTTGCAGTGATAGGTTTAAGCCTAGTGACGGCTGGCGCACTTGCAAAAGACAAGGATAAGGATAAAGGTAAAAGTCTCCCGCCGGGCCTTGAAAAAAAACTTGATAATGGTGGTGATTTACCACCTGGTTGGCAAAAAAAATTACGTAAAGGCGATATCCTAGATCGTGATATTTACCGCCGCGGTAAAGTGATTAAATCACGAGATAGAGATGGTCTAATTTCAATTCAAGTCGACGGTACTGTCGTGCGTTTAGTGGAAGACACCCGAGAAATTATTTCTATTTTGAGCCGCTAATTTTGTTTGCATCGATCATGACTTATGGATTGAGTTCACTATTGGCCATGCTGCTAGTGGTCTCAATCTTGCCATTTTCATACTCCCAACATTATCTAATTCGCAGTTGTGATTTTGTACGCTTGCAAGTGGTTTACCTTGCTTGTGCGAGTTTAATTGCGGCAGGTTATTTAATTAGCACCACTGATTCATGGCTTTTTATTGGTTGCGCAGTTGCAAGTATCATTGTGCTGATTTTGCAAGTCGGATGGATTTACCCCTACACAAAACTGGCTAACAAAGAAGTTGCCTCAAGCAATAAAAGCGATAAGCACAGTATTCGTATTATGTCGGCAAATGTCCTGATGTCGAACACCGAATATGACAAACTCATTGGTATAGTAAAAACGCACCAACCTGATTTACTCATTACTCTAGAGTCTGATCAAACTTGGCAAAATAAACTGAGCTGTTTAGAACCAGAGTACCCGTATCGTGTGTACTGCCCAAAAGATAATCGTTATGGCATGCACTTGTACAGCAAGTTCAAAATTAAACGCCAGCAAGTCAGTGAGCTTATCGAAAGCGATATACCTTCTATTCATATTTTGTTTGAAGATGCTGATGGGATTGAAGTGCAAGGGCACTTTATTCATCCAGCTCCCCCTAGCCCCACAGAAGAGGACAGCTCGCGCCCCCGAGATACTGAACTCATTATTTTAGCAAAAGCACTTAAAAACAGACTGCGACCTTGTATCGTTGCTGGTGATTTAAATGATGTTGCTTGGTCACGCAGCACACGTTTGTTTATGCGTATCAGCGGTCTATTGGACCCACGTAAAGGGCGCGGGTTTTTTAACACCTTTCATGCAAGTTACTTTTTTATGCGTTGGCCACTTGATCATCTTTTTCATAGTAATGAGTTCAGTGTCAAGCGAATAGAGCGTTTGGAAAAATATGGCTCTGACCATTTTGCCCTACTTACAGAGCTTGTTTATAACCCAGACTCAGCTAATCAAAAACAGCTAGAACAAATAGACAAAGAGGAAGCGATTGATGAGTTGAAAATGCCTGCTGCGTCCAAGCAGCAAGTGCCAATGTTTAAAGAGTAATAAATATTAGGTGTAATACCAACCCGCAATAATACTTAATCACTTTGAGTGATTAACCCTCTCGTTACCTACATGAAAAATTTCTGACTTAGAAAAACTAAATAACTAAATTTTTGCCTGCTATCAACGAGCTTCTATTACCTTATAATTGATCTCTTAATTAAGTGAAGTGGTGTAAAAAAGGGCTCATATGAGCCCTTTTTATTTTAATCGTTGACCATAATGGTTTTAATATTAACGAATTCTCGTAACCCAAATCCGCCGTGTTCACGGCCATAACCACTGTCTTTTACCCCCCCAAATGGCAAGTTTGGTTGCGCAAGACCATAGCCGTTAATATTGACCATACCAGTATCAAAGTGCTGCTTTGCAAGCTCAATGGCTGCCTGTTCGTCTTTTGAGAAAATACCGCCGCCAAGGCCATAGCGAGAGTCATTAGCGATTTGCATTGCCTCAGCATTATCTTTTGCTCTGATAAGTGATGCGACAGGGCCAAATAATTCATCATCGTAAGCAGGCATTCCTGGTTTAACATTCTCAAGAAGGGTAGCGGTGTAGTAAAAGCCGGTGTGCTCAGCAACCTTGCCACCGGTGATAATATTAGCTCCAGCATTGACTGAGTCTGTAACTTGTTGATGCAGTTTATCACGCAGATCTTTGCGAGCCATTGGACCGAGCGTTGTCTTTTCATCATTTGGATCGCCAAGCACAACTTGCTCAAATTGTTCTTTAATTAAGGCTTTAAAATCATCATATAACGCATCAACAACAATAAAACGTTTTGCTGCTACACAGGTTTGCCCATTGTTGATCAAACGACCTTGTGTACATGCGCTAATGGCAGTATTTAAATCGGCATCATCAAGTACGATATAAGCATCATTACTGCCAAGTTCTAGGACGGTTTTTTTCACTTGTTTGCCAGCTTGCTCAGCAACTTTTTTGCCAGTTTCATCGCTGCCAGTAAATGTCACCCCACGAATAGCTGAGTGCGCAATTAGCTCGCTTGCAGTTTTGCCGTCAATCAGTAAGTTTTTAAAGCAATAATCATCAAAGCCTGCTTGTGAAAACATTTGCTCAATCTTTTCGGCCATGCCAAATACATTACCAGCGTGTTTTAGCACCGTGGTATTACCCGCCATGATATTAGCGCAAGCATATCGAATAACCTGATAAAGCGGAAAGTTCCAAGGTTGGATACCTAGAATCACACCAATTGGTTGGTAACTAATAATTGCATGACCGTCCTGCATATCTCGCTTTTCATCAGCAAGCACTTGAGGCCCTTGTTCTGCGGTGTAGCGACAAATTGCAGCGCACAGCTCAACTTCTTGAAGACCTTGTTGATATAACTTGCCCATTTCATCTGTCATCAGTTGTGCTATTTCTTGCTGATTAGACTCAATCACTTCTGCTAGTTGATTAAGTAATTTTGCACGGTGTTCATGTGATGTAGTGCGCCACTTTAAAAAAGCTTGATGGCATTGGTCAACTTCACTCTGTGCTTGTTGCAATGACAATAAATTATACGTATTTAAGGTTTGCTCATTGGCTGGATTGATTGTAGTAACAGTATCAGTCATCATTATCTCCTTACAAAATTGTAGGAGAGAGTCTGCAAAGCTAATACCTGTTTTTTATTTTTCTATGTTTTTGTTTTGTAATAACTTTATTTTTATCTTGTGTTTGCTTCGCTCTCTTTTTATGTAAATACTGCAACAGGCTGCAAAACTTACAAGGAATACGTAATGACAAATTCTGTGTTAAATACTGAACTTGCAATTATTCAAGCACCGATGGCGGGTGTGCAAAATGCTAAGCTGACTGTGGCTGTTTGTGAAGCCGGGGGGCTTGGATCGTTGCCTTGTGCTATGCTTTCGACAGAGCAGCTTAAGTCAGAACTTGATTACATAAGCCTGAATACTGATAAGCCATATAATCTTAATTTCTTTTGTCATCAGACACCTGACTATACATTGGCTCAGCAAACTGCTTGGCATGGGGTGCTAGCACCTTATTTTGAAGAGTTAAATGTAGATGCCTCACAATTAACCCGTAATGCTTCTCGTCAGCCAATTAATCAACAAGTGATAGATATTATCGCGCCCTATAAGCCCGCTGTTGTCAGCTTTCATTTTGGTCTGCCAAGTAAGGATATTGTTTCTCAGATCAAAGCGTGGGGCGGGACTGTTCTTTCATCAGCCACAACGTTAGATGAAGCGCGCTGGTTACAAGCAAATGGGGCCGATGCGATTATTGCACAAGGGATTGAAGCAGGCGGCCACCGTGGGCATTTTTTATCGATGGATTTATCGTTGCAACCCACTACTGTGCAATTAGTACGAGAGTGTGTAGAGCTTGATATACCCGTTATTGCAGCAGGGGGGATCTGTACTTCTGAAGATGTAGCACAGTACCAAGCCTTGGGCGTGATTGCAGTGCAGGTAGGCAGTGCTTACTTACTTTGTGAAGAAGCTACGACAAGTGCTTTACATCGTGAAGTATTAAAAACGGCCGAGCCAGATTCTACAGAATTGACGACCTTATTTTCAGGTCGCCCAGCACGAGGAGTTCGCAACCGAGTCATGCAAGAGTTAGGTGCAATGCCAGAGCAGGCACCGCCTTTTCCTTATGCGTCGATTGCGATGACCGCATTACGCTCAAAAGCCGAAGCCATAGGCGATAGTGGTTTTTCACCGCTTTGGTGTGGTGAGCGCTTTATTGTTCGAGAAGGTATTAACGCAGAGCAAATTACTGCGTTATTAATGCAAGGTTGGCAATCTTGACTGATCCCCAGTTACTTCCGCTAGGTGATAGTTATCATCAGCTTGCCAGTGAATTTCGTAACAAGCTTGCTGGGCAATGCTCTATAAAACGTTGCGCTAAAGGTGATGTTTTATTACAACAAGGCGACGAACAAGATGCTGGTTACTTAATTGTGTCTGGGGTGCTTGGCGCATTACATGCATCATCACAAGGCGTGCAAAAGTGTAAAGAGTTTTACTTTCAAGATGAATTTGCACTGCTTTATGGTAATTGGTTAACTAAAACCCCTGCGCTTTACCAACTTAAAGTAATACGTGATGCTGAGCTTATTAAGGTGCCTTTAGTTTTACTCGAGAGTGCCGACTGGCAAGCAATCAAACATAACCTGATTAGTCAGCAGCTACTATTTAAAGAAGCAAAAGAAGCATTTTTATTACTGAATACGCCAGAGCAGCGTTATCAATATTTACGGGATCAAAAACCGCACTGGCTTGAACAACTGAGTTTAAACGAAGTTGCTATGTATTTAGGGATCTCAGCTATTTCTTTATCACGAATTAGGCGGCGTCTTAACTTAAGTTA
This sequence comes from Pseudoalteromonas sp. Isolate3, assembly GCF_022398505.1. NCBI lineage: Bacteria > Pseudomonadati > Pseudomonadota > Gammaproteobacteria > Alteromonadales > Pseudoalteromonadaceae > Pseudoalteromonas > Pseudoalteromonas sp. Isolate3. The sequence continues at coordinate 45,598 of NZ_JAKEVN010000011.1, forward strand.
AGGCGCAGCAAAACAGTGAACATTACACTGCTGATTTTTCAGGAGTCGTTATGTTTATTTTATCTCAATGCTTAGTGGCCATTGCCACATTACTCGATTTGGCTTCATTTCAGTTTAAACAAAGACAAGCAATTTTAGCTTGTTTGTTTAGCTCTGTTTTACTCACATCTGTGCACTTTATGCTGCTCGATAACTTAAGTGCAGCATGTTTAATGCTGATCGCAGCACTACGTTATGGTTACTTTATTTTTGCGCGCAAAACTTGGGTGATGATTGCATTTATGCTTTTGAGCATAAGCGCAGTGCTATTTACTTGGCACACTTGGGTGAGTTTTATTGCCCTAACAGCGACCTTAATTCAGACTTATGCTTCGTTTCAGAGTAAAGATTTGTTACTAAGGCTTTTTATGCTCTTAGGTACACTATGTTGGTTAACACATAATGTTCTGATTTTCTCGCCAGTAGCAGTGGTAATGGAAGCAGTGTTTTTATTGAGTAATTTACTAGGACTTTTGCGTTTTTATATCGCTCCAAAAGCGATGAAAACATGTCAATAGATGCATATTCAAAGTGTTACAGCATGCTTTCCATTTAAATAAAACTAAAGCGAGTCAGCAATTCGCTTTAATAAAAAGGTCTCGCGCTGAATTGATAAGCCCTGTTTATCACTCATTGCCATAGTGGTTTCATTATGTGCTATGGCATCAAAAATATTTACCCATTTAGGGTGCATGCCATTTTGCACTTCGTAATGTTCCATTTTTGGCTCTGCAAATTCATCGCTTATTTCACAGAAGTAGCAATAAGACTTGATATGAACGCAGTCGAAGTCGTCTTTATACCAAGGCCTGATTTCTTCGTATAACCCCAGTGGTCGGTTTACTTGGATGTGTTGTGCGCCTGTTTCTTCATGTAATTCTCGGTGAAGCCCTTGCTCAATGCTTTCGCCTTCATCAACTCCACCACCTGGTAGGCTGTAGTCATCATAACGGGCGGTATATAAAAGTAGTATTTGTTCACCCTTTAATACGATAGCACGCGCAGTGTTACGAATAAATATCGTGCCATAGTCATTACTTAAACTTGGGTGAATTACTTTTCTTAATAGCTTCATGGGATTACAACTTTAAATTAACGCAAGTACAGCTCAGCTTAATATTGAATGCGCCATAATAACCTTTTTTTCGCATTTAATTCATTATACTTACCCCAAATTGAAACTAATAAGGTAATATAACTGTAATTAAGAACTATTTAGGTATCTAGCGTGTTTGGTTTTCTTTTCGAAAAAAATTTGCGTAGAATGATGAAAAAAGCTTAGGAAATGAATATGTTGAACGTACTTTTGGTCGATGATGACAGTGAATTTAGCGATGTAGTTTGTCACATAGTGGAGTTTCTTGGGCATAATATAAATACCGCAGCAAATTTGGCAGAAGCGGAGCAATGGTTTGAAAACAACACGTTTGATCATGTCTTTTTAGACTTCATGTTGCCAGATGGCAGCGGCCTTCATTTACTTGAGCATTTAAAAGCAATAGGTCAATCTCCTCGAGTCACATTAATTTCAGGGCACCCTTCAGTAAAAGGTAAGCTAGCAGAGATGTGTGAACCTAATGTAGGGCATCTTGTTAAACCTTTACAACGCGAAGATATCGAGCGTGTACTCAACCCGAAAAAATCAGCCCCTAAGAAAAAAGCAACGCCAGCAATAAAACGTCATTTTGGCACTCTGATTGGTGAATCTGAGGTGATGCAGAAGCTTTATACTATGATTGAGCGTGTTGCAGCCACTTCTGCCAATGTGATGTTGATGGGTGAAAGTGGTGCAGGTAAAGAAGTGGTGGCGCAGGCAATTCATAATGCGACTGAGTGTGATGGTCCGTTAGTGGCAACCAACTGTGGTGCATTTTCAAAAGAGCTGATTGGTAGCGAATTGTTCGGTCATGAAAAGGGCGCGTTTACAGGGGCTATTGCGCGCAAAGAGGGTGTATTTGAACAAGCTGCTGGTGGTACTTTGTTTTTAGATGAAGTCACCGAAATGCCGATTGATATGCAACCAAACTTACTACGCGTTCTTGAAAGCAAAAAAGTAACCCGAGTGGGTGGCACCAAAGAGCAAGCGGTGAATTGCCGTGTTATTTCTGCTACCAACCGCACCTTAACCGACCTTGCGCAAAACAATGTTATTCGTGAAGATATTTATTTTCGTTTAGCGGTATTCCCCATTGATATTCCACCGCTACGTGAGCGAAAAGAAGATATTCCACTGCTCGCCAATGCCTTTTTAGAGCAACTCAATGAAGAAAACGGCACCGACTTTAAATGGCAAGCAGCGCAAATCAAAGAGCTAGAAGGGCATGATTGGCCTGGTAACGTGCGTGAGCTTCGCCACGCTATTCATCGGGCTTTTATTATGAGTGACCCTAAAGGCGCAGCTATTACCTTGCCTGAATCATTAGAGTCTCCGTTCTCTAAAGTGAATAAAGAGAGCCAAGCAAATCAAGTTGTTGCAGGGCAAACTATTGAAGAAGTTGAAAAAGAATTGATCCACGCTACTTTAGATAAAGTACAAGGTAATAAGACGATTGCAGCACAAATGCTGGGGATCAGTACTAAAACTCTTTATAACCGTTTAAATGCTTATGGAGGCATTGGCGAATATAAATAACAAAGGATGGCTATGAATAATAACGAGTCTTTACGAAAAATGGTGCACGACGCTCGTGCGCCGCTAAACCGTATTTCAATGAATGCAGAGTTAGTTAAGCTCGTATTAGAAAATGATATGCCAAAGCAAAAAGCACTTGAGGCATTAAATAAAATAATAGCTAATTGCCAGCAGTGTAGTGAGCACTTACAAGAAATAAGTGACACTCACGGGGCTGACTAAGCACTCATAGATTAGGAAGTAAATGCACAAACAAAAAGGAAAAATAGCGATCAATTGGGCTGGCTTTATTGCCGTGGTGCTCTGTATCGTGGTGGCTAACGCTTTTTTAGCTATTGATAGTATTCGCTCGCTCACTGAAACACAAAACAGCCTAGATAACACGAACTCGCTCAATACAGCAATTGAGCGATTACACTTATCTTTGGTGCAAGCTGAATCGGGTCAACGTGGTTATTTACTCACTGATCGTGAAGACTACTTAATGCCTTACAATGATGCAATTGCCTCGATGCAAGCACAGATAATGCTTGTGAAAAGTTTGCATTCAGAAATACCGGGTCAGGCAGATCGCATTGCTCGTTTTCTTTACTTAGTAAATGACAAAATTGCGGTAATGACTAAAACGACCGATCTGGCTTTAGCCAATAAAGACGTTAAGGCTCGTAGTTTGTTATTAACTAACCAAGGTCGCGACTTATATAAAGAAATTCGCCTAGCAGTTGATGAAATTCAAATGCGTGAGCTTAATTTCAAGATAGATCAGTTCACTAAACTCTCGCAAATAAAAGACGATGCTAAGTTAACATTTGCAATTACAGCTGTTACTAGCACTTTATTAATTATTGGTATGTTCTTGTTAACACGTATCAATTTGCGTAACCAAGCCAAGTACCGAGCTGAACTTGAAAATCAAAATGAGAACCTTGCGGCAAAAGTAGCAGAGCGCACCCAAGAGCTGACCATCTATTCAGATGAATTAAGCCGCTCAAATCGAGAGCTTGAAGAATTTGCTTTTGTTGCAAGTCATGACTTACAAGAGCCACTGCGAAAGATTCAAGCTTTTAGTGACCGCCTTGAAAAAATGTTCAAAGATGATCTCGGTGAAAAAGGCATTGATTATATTAATCGCATGAAAAACGCAGCTCAGCGAATGTCTAACTTAATCAATGATTTGCTTGAATTCTCACGAGTAACGACTCGGGGCAAAGACTTTACTGATACTGACTTAAATGAGGTTGTTGCAGAAGTACTTGATGATCTTGAAATCGCGGTTAATGAATCTGAAACCACTGTTAATATCGATACGTTACCGCACATTCAAGCTGATCCAAGCCAAATGCTGCAATTGTTCTTAAACATTCTGTCTAATGCAGTGAAGTTTAGGCGTGAAAATGTGCCGCCTGTAATCAACATTAGTTACCAGCGAAACAAAGAGTTTAGTCAAGTTCATAACGCAGAGGTAGAGTGGGAAATAATTACTATTTCAGACAACGGAATTGGCTTTTCTGAAGAGTACCTAGAAAAAATATTTGTACCATTCCAGCGTTTGCATGGTCGCTCTCAATATAAGGGCACAGGCATAGGCCTATCAGTTTGTCGCCGAATCGTTGAACGCCATGGTGGAGAAATCACGGCGAATAGTCGCGTTAATGAAGGTGCAAGCTTTACAATTAAATTACCTGTGGAAACATCGCTTTTCACACTACAAGGAGAGGCGTAATGCCACTTAATAAAGTTAAACCAATTACTATTTTAATGGCTGACGACGACGAAGATGATCGTTTATTAACCCAAGATGCATTGGCCGAAAGCCGTGTATTGAACGAGCTATTTTTTGTTGAAGATGGTGTAGAGCTGCTTGAATATCTTGAGCGTAAAGGCAAATTTAGTGAAAAAGAAAAATCGCCACGTCCGGGCTTGATTTTACTTGATTTAAATATGCCGCGCATGGACGGTCGAGAAGCGCTCCAAGCAATCAAAGCGAACCCTAACTTGAAGGGCATTCCGGTTGTGATTTTAACCACATCAAAACAAGAAGAAGATATGGTTAGAGGCTATGACTTAGGCGCTGCATCATACATCACGAAACCGGTTACTTTTGAAGGTTTAGTCGAATTGATGCAAACACTAGGAAAATACTGGGTAGAGTTTGTAGAGCTGCCAACATCACGAAACGATTAATTCCGATTAGCGACAATACTTAATTAGGCTAATTGGCATAAGGAGCCAGAATGTTAGATAAGGTAACCCGATTACTCTTAGTAGAAGACGATGAAGATGACTATATTCTCACCTGCGACTACCTAGAACAATTAGGTTCCCATACATTCGATGTTGAGTGGTTAAGCTGCCCAGAACAAGCCATTAGTGTGCTTAGCGAAAACAAGCATGATATTTGTTTGTTAGATTATCGCTTAGGTGCTTCTGATGGCTTAGAAGTGCTGAAACGGGCCGTTGATAACGGTTTTCGCGGTCCGATTATCATGCTGACAGGGCAATCTGATGAAGCTCTCGATTCTGCAGCGCTTGATGCTGGTGCGGTTGATTATCTTGTCAAGAGTGAGATGAACTCTAGCCGCTTTGCCCGTGCTATTCGTTATGCTTTAGCTCGCCGAGATGTTGAAGATGAGCGTGTAGAGCGCTTAAAAGCCGAAGCAGAAAACCGCTCTAAAGACCGCTTCTTGGCACATTTAAGTCATGAGTTACGTACACCATTGTCATCCATCTTGGGTTACACTGAGTTACTCATGCACAGCGATAAAAATCTACATGCCCAAAATGAGTTGAGCGTGATTTATAGAAATGGTAAGCACTTATTGAGCTTACTCAATGATGTCCTCGACCTATCAAAAATAGCTGCTGATAAACTTGAACTAAACTGCTGTGATGTCAATTTAGATAGTTTAATGACTGATGTTTATACCCTAATGCGTGTCTCAGCGCTTGATAAAGGCTTAACTCTTAATTTTGAGTCACAACAGGCACTACCTCTAGTGATCAATACCGATGCTACTCGGTTGCGCCAAATTCTAATTAACATCATTAATAATGCTATTAAGTTTACTAACCAAGGTGAAATTACCGTTCGTGCTTGGACTGCTTGGGTCCAGGAGCGTGAAATGCTGTTTTTTAGCATTAAAGATACAGGCTTAGGTATTCCAGCAGAAAAACAAGCATTGATATTTAAGCCATTTGAACAAATTGCTGATGTTGAATCCCGAGATGTGGGGGGAGCAGGGCTTGGCCTTGCAATTTGTTCAGAGCTACTGAGCCGTATGCAAGGCAGTATTGAACTTGAGTCAACCCAAGGCGTGGGCTCAGAGTTTACTCTTTCTATTTACCCTGGCAACATTCGAGATATTGAACGCCAAGTACTTCGCTTTGATTCAAACCCAGATTTTCAGCAAAAACTAACCACGCTTAAAACAAGTGGGCGGGTATTAGTGGTAGACGACCTAAAAGATTTACGCAATCTGGTTGGTCATATGATCACCAGTACTGGCGCAGAAGTAGAATATGCAGAAAACGGTAAACAAGCGATTGAAAAAGTAGCTAATGCAGAGCAAGCAGGTAAGCCTTTTGATATAGTATTTATTGATTTGCATATGCCCGTTATGGGTGGCAAAGAAGCCACTATTGAGCTTCGCAAAATGGGTTATCAAGGGCCCATTATTGCCCTCACCGCCGCCACTATGAAAGGGGTGAAAACAGAATTAAGTGCGCTTGGCTTTAACGATATGATTGCAAAACCTGTTGATGCTGGGTTGCTTTACCAAGTGCTAAATCATTATATTTGCGAAGGTAAAACTGAACCTGTGGTTGAGCAAGATGACAGCCCTGAAATGACCATACAGAGCACTCGCTATTTATTGGTGGAAGATGACAGTGATGCGGCGCAAATCACTCAGTTATTGCTTGAAAGTTTAGGTGTTGAAACGGTAATAGCACCAAACTGTGTTGCGTGTCTTGCGACACTCAAAGACGATCAAAACTTTGATAAAGTCTTACTCGACATGCACTTGCCAGATGGTGAAGGCCTTGATTTAGCAAGCGAAATTAAACAGCGCCACCCTAACTTAAAGTTAGTTATTGTTAGTGGCGCAGAGCCAGAGCCTAAAAAAATCGAACCTCTTGAGATTGAGCAAGTCCTCTTAAAGCCGATTAATCTTGGCTTGTTATCAGAGCTTATTGACAGCTAATTGAATGCCTAACTACTAGCTCAGGTTCAAATAATGTTTGTAGCGGTGGGGTTTGTTTTTGATAAACATGATTTAACACCCAGTCCGCTGCCATACGACCCATTTCATCTATTGGGTAGTTAACCGTGGTCAATTGTGGGTAAACATGGCGGGTGAAAAACACGTTATCATAACCCATAATCGATAATTGCTTAGGTAAAGTTAAACCTAAATCTCTAGCACTTGCCATGGCACCAACCGCCATTTCATCATTGGCACATATCAAAGCAGTGAAAGGATGCGTTTGTTGATGAAGGGCTTTTAATCCTTCATAGCCGCTCTCTTCCATAAAATCACCTTGGAATAATAAGTTTTCATCAAACTCAAGGTTAAACTCATGTAGTGCTTGCTTATGTCCTTCTAGGCGGTCTTTGGCATCTTGTTTCCAAAGAGGCCCGCTGATGTAGGCAATTTTTTTATGACCATGCTCTAAAACATGTTTAGCAGCTAAATAACCACCTTTGATATTGTTAAGCAGAATACAGCGGTCACTGAGTTCACTGATATAGCGGTTGATCAATACAAAGGGAGTTCGACCTTTACTGAGTTTAATAAGATACTCGTCGCTAACTGCTTCAACATGCAAAATAAGACCATCGCAATTACGACTAATCAGAAATTCAATGCCTTGTTTTTCGCGTTCTTCATCACTGTGACCTGCAGCAATAATCAGGTGTTTGCCTTGATTACGAAAGGTATCTTCAATGCCACTCATCATAGGCCCGTAGAATGGACCTTGTAATTCAGAGACCAATAAGCCAACACTGTTAGAGCAATTTGATGCCAATGACTGAGCAATTGAATTAGGTCTATAGCCAAGTTTATCCATTGCAGCAGTGACCTTTTTACGGGTGGCATCACTGACATTTGCATTGTTGTTCATTACTCGTGAAACGGTTGCAAGGGAAACACCTGCAAGTTTCGACACCTCATAAATGGTGGCCATGTTATTCCTTACTAAACAAAGTTATGGATGCTGCTTTAACGATAAGTCGGCACTGATCTGCTCAACTGTTTGATTATCAAGAATATACCTTTTCATGATAAAAGCGACAAGCATACTACCTATTGCAGGGTAAAGGGTAAATGAAATTAAGATACCCGAAAGTGTCTGCTCACTCAGTTCGGTATTTGCTTCATAGCCATAAAATGCGAGTAACCAACCTGCAATTGCACCACCAAGGGCAAGACCAAGCTTAATAAAAAATACTACGCTCGCGTAAACAAGGCCTGTCAGTCTTTCACCAGTTTTCCATTGCCCATAATCTATGGTGTCAGCCATTTTTGCCCACAATAAAGGGGTCGCCATTTGCGTGAAAAAACACCATAAAAAGTACACCACAAAGGCAAGTATCAGCTGCTCGCCAGGCAACCAAAATGCCACGCAACTAATTGCTGCAGAGATATATTGCAAACGAATATAGGCGGTTTTCTTATCAACTCGTTTACTCAGTGGGTTCGCACAAGCACAACCAAGAATGTTACCTATCATACCGATGGTAACAAAATAAGTGACTAGCTCGGCTTCACCAAGTACATATTTTACATAGTAAATGGCAAGGGTTGTACGTAATACCATACTGGTTAACAGCATAAATGCAGCAAAGCACAACACCTTAAACGGGCCATTTTGCCAAAGCGTGCTCATGCGGTTTTTCCAGCTTAATGATGAGCTGTTATGAGCCGCAACGCGTTCTTTGGTAAAGCGAAAACAAATTAAAAATAGAATGACGCCTAAGCCACTCATCAAGGCCATAGTGAGTTGATAGCCTGTGGCGTTGTCACCTTTTCCAAGCCAGTTGACTAAAGGCAAAGTACAGGCACTGACAATTAAGCCGCCGAGCATGCCAAATACAAATCGATAAGACTGAATAGATACTCGCTCTTTAGGGTCGCCACTTAATACTCCCCCTAACGCTGAGTAAGGAATATTAATAGCGGTATAAACCAGCATCAGTAAAGTGTAAGTAACAAAAGCGTATATGACTTTACCTGACTCAGGTAGGTTTGGCGTGGTGAAGGTGATCATACTGATCACCCCGAATGGTAGGGCAAGCCAGAGTAAGTAGGGACGATAACTTCCCCACTTAGTACGGGTTGAATCAGTTAAAGCCCCCATCAATGGGTCAGTAATTGCATCAACGACTCTCACCACTAAAAACAAGGTGCCAACAATAGCGGGTGAAATACCAAAGATATCAGTATAGAAAAAAGTTAAAAATAACATCACCGTTTGAAAGATGATATTACTTGCTGTGTCGCCTAATCCGTAGGCTATTTTTTCTCTTTTAGTCAGCATGTGTGTTCTCGATTGTTGTTATTTTTATCGCTGTTTAAGTAGTGTGCGATATTGTTTTGCGCTTTCTTTTAAAATGCGTTGTTGGTTTTGATAATCAATATAAACTAATCCAAAGCGCTTTTCGTAGCCATACGCCCATTCAAAGTTGTCCATTAAGCTCCACGCAAAGTAGCCTTGAATATCGACGCCTTGGCGAATTGCATCACAAACCGCATTTAAGTGGGTATGATAATAATCTACACGTTCAATGTCGTTCACTTCACCGTTTTCTAACGTGTCGGCCATGGCTGCGCCATTCTCAGTGATATACATTTTTGGCAAATCATATTGCTGATGCAGTGATACCAAAAGCTCAGTTAAACCTTGTGGGTAAACTTCCCAGCCCATATCTGTAACACGTACACCCGCAAGGCTTGCTTCTTCAAACCAGCCATCAGCGGTATTTTTGTAGTGTATGCGGGTATAGTAGTTAACGCCAATAAAGTCGACGGCTTGGCTAATTATCGCCATATCGCCAGCAACAATAGTGGGCTTAACTTCATCAGCTAAATCATTAAATAAAGATGGGTAAGCGCCTTCTAAAACAGCTTTGATATACCATTGATTATGGTACTGATCAGCAAGTTCTGCGGCTTTTATATCATCGGCTGTTAAAGGGTAGGTCGGGCTGAAGTTTAATACGATACCCGCTTCTGTTTCTGGGCAGTTTTTACGTAATACTTGCATGGCAAGGCCATGAGCAAGCAATAAGTGATGAGCTGCTTGACGACCTGCCTGTTGTGATTTAATACCAGGTGCATGTACACCCACCTCATAACCCAAATAGGCACTACAAAAAGGCTCGTTCAAGGTTGCAAATGAATCAACCAGGTGACCCAAATGGCGAGTCACAAGTTCGGCATATTCTTTGAATTTATAGGCCGTTTCACGATTTAACCAGCCACCATTATCTTCAAGGTATTGGGGTAAATCCCAGTGATATAAAGTGACATAGGTTTTAATATTACGTGCTTTTAAAGCTGTTAATAACTGAACATAAAACGCCATTCCTTGCTCGTTTACCGAGCCATCTTGAAGCATGACTCTAGGCCACGAAATAGATAAGCGGTAAGCATCTACGCTCAAGTCTACAATCATCTCGACATCTTGCTGCCAACGAGCAACATGGTCACAAGCTACATTACCATGACTTTGGTCTGCGATGGTTCCAGGCTTTTCACAAAATGTATCCCAGATACAATCGAGGCGTTGCTCGCGTGCACCTTCAATCTGAAATGAGGCTGTTGCAACACCGAAAGTGAACTCGGGTTTGAGTAAAGGTGAATCAGGTAACAGTGAAATTGATTTATGCACAGTTGATACGCGTCCTTCGGGTTAGTGTAAGACTTAGCTGATTAGAGTTTAGACTCGGCTGTAAGCGCTTACAATTTTTCCGCAAATAAATTGCTAAATATGATTAATATGTTATAAATGTAAGCGCTTACATTTAATGTTGCAACATATTTCGCTATTTGTTGTTAGTGATTAAGTACCAAATTTTGCTGTAACAAACTGATAAATATAATTAACTAGAGAAGAAAATTATGGCTCATGTATCAACTCCTGTTTCGGCTGCTTCAAGCCAAGCAGATATGCCAAAGCAACACTTCGCACTGGCATCATTGACCACATTATTTTTTATGTGGGGATTTATAACTTGTCTAAATGACATATTAATCCCTTACTTAAAAGGTATGTTTTCACTTAACTATACGCAGGCTATGCTCATCCAATTTTGCTTCTTTGGTGCGTATTTTGTGATGTCAATTCCGGCAGGTAAGTTGGTCAGTCGAATTGGCTATCAGCTTGGTATTGTTGTGGGTTTGGTGGTTGCATCCGTTGGTTGTGCACTATTTTACCCTGCCGCTGTTGCCCATGTTTATGAGCTATTTTTACTGGCCTTGTTTGTACTGGCATCAGGTATCACTATTTTACAAGTATCTGCAAATCCTTACGTAAGCGTACTTGGTCCGCAAAAGACAGCCTCTTCACGTTTGACTATGACACAAGCATTTAACTCATTAGGAACGACGGTTGCGCCAATTTTTGGTGGTTGGTTGATTCTATCTGAAATTAGCCAAGCCACGGCAGAAGAAGTGAAGCTACCTTATTTAATGTTGTCGTTAAGCTTATTAATACTTGCCGTTATCTTCGCATTTTTAAAGCTACCAAAACTAGGTAAAGAAAGTGACAGTGAAGCGGCTCATCAAGATTTAGAAGACTTTGTTGATTTAGGCAGTGTTTGGCGTTATCGCCATTTAATTTTAGGCGCCGTAGGTATCTTTGTGTATGTGGGCGCAGAAGTGGCAATTGGTAGCTTCTTAGTGGGCTTTTTGACCCTTGATAATATTGCGGGTTTAGCAGAAAAAGAGGCCGCTCATTATATTAGTTATTATTTCGCAGGAGCCATGGTTGGTCGCTTTATTGGTGCGGCTGTAATGCAAAAATTTAATGCAGGTAAGGTATTAGCATGTCATGGCTTACTTGCCGTAATGCTTGTTGTGATTGCCATGACGGGTGAGGGAAGCCTTGCTATGTGGGCAATTTTACTCGTGGGTCTATGCAATTCGATTATGTTCCCAACGATTTTCAGCCTAGCGCTACATGGTCTTGGTAAATACACCTCTAAAGGCTCAGGCATTTTATGTTTAGCGATTGTGGGTGGTGCAATTATTCCTCTATTACAAGGTATTTTAGCGGATTCTATTGGTGTGCAAATGGCGCTATTTTTACCAATTGCATGTTACTTATACATTACTTACTTTGCGCTGGTTGGCTCAAAAGTATCGACTCAGACTCAGCAATCATCATAGGTGAAAAAAATGAAATTGAAAAAAACATTCACTCTCTGTTCGTTAATGATGGCAAGCGTCAGCATGCTAGGTTGTAGTGGGCAAGACAAGGTTACACACGTGAACGCTGAGCAAGAAATTTGGCCAAACATCGAAACAGGTATTGCAGCAAATCCAGAGATGGAAGCAAAAATTGCGAAAATACTCACAAATATGACTCTAGAGCAAAAAATTGCTCAAATGATCCAGCCAGAAATTCGCGATATTACCGTTGAAGATATGCGTAAATATGGCTTTGGTTCTTATCTTAATGGTGGTGGAGCATTCCCTAACAATGACAAACATGCCAGCGCCGCTGACTGGATTGACCTTGCTGAGAAAATGTATCAAGCCTCTATAGATGACTCGCTCGATGGTAGCTCTATACCTACCATGTGGGGCACCGATGCAGTACATGGTCATAACAACGTTATTGGTGCGACATTATTCCCACATAACATTGGCTTGGGTGCGACAAATAACCCTGAGCTAATCGAAAAAATTGCAGCTGCTACAGCGCAAGAAGTGATGGTAACTGGTATCGACTGGGTGTTCGCGCCAACTGTGGCTGTTGTGCGTGATGACCGCTGGGGTCGAACTTACGAGGGCTACTCTGAAGACCCTGAAATTGTTAAATCTTACTCAGCAGCTATCGTTAGAGGTTTGCAAGGCGCGGTTGATGACGATTTCTTATCTGATAAGCGCGTAATTAGCACTGTTAAACACTTTTTAGGCGATGGCGGTACCGAAGGTGGTGATGACCAAGGTAATAACACGGCATCAGAGCAAGAGTTATTTGATATTCATGCGCAAGGTTATGTTGGTGGCTTAGGTGCGGGTGCACAAACCGTGATGGCGTCATTTAACAGCTGGAATGGTGAAAAAATTCACGGCAGCAAATATCTACTTACCGACGTGTTAAAAGGCAAAATGGGCTTTGACGGTTTTGTTGTCGGTGACTGGAACGGCCACGGTCAAATTCCGGGGTGTACTAATGGCAATTGTGCACAAGCCGCAAATGCGGGCCTTGATGTGTATATGGTTCCGACAGATGCATGGAAACCACTATACGAAAACCTCATCAAGCAAGTGAAAAGTGGTGAAATTGCGCAAAGCCGAATTGATGATGCGGTAACGCGTATCTTACGTGTAAAAATGCGCGCTGGTTTGTTTGATAAACCAAGCCCAGCTAAGCGTCCGCTTTCTGGTAAAACAGAGATTATTGGCAGTGCTGAGCATCGTGCAATTGCAAAACAAGCGGTACGTGAATCATTGGTGCTTTTGAAAAATAAGCAAGCGTTATTACCTCTATCACCAAATACAAATGTATTAGTTGCAGGTCAGGGTGCTGATAACATTGGCATGCAGTCTGGTGGCTGGACGATTACATGGCAAGGCACAGGCAATGAAAATAGTGACTTCCCGGGTGGTAGCTCTATTTTTGATGGCATTAAAGCAACCGTTGAGCAAGCCGGTGGGCAAGTTCAATACGATGAAAATGGTGCCTTTGAGACTAAGCCAGATGTTGCGATTGTAGTATTTGGTGAGCAGCCGTATGCAGAAGGCAATGGTGATTTAGATAACCTTGAATATCAACGCGGTAATAAAACTGATTTAGCACTTCTTAAAAAGTTAAAAGATGCGGGTATTCCTGTGGTGTCACTATTTATTAGTGGTCGCCCAATGTGGGTGAATGCTGAGCTTAATGCTAGTGATGCGTTTGTTGCAACTTGGTTACCTGGTAGCGAAGGTGATGCAATTAGCGATGTTATCTTTAAAAAGCAAGATGGCTCTATCAATCATGACTTTAAAGGTAAGTTATCTTTTTCATGGCCAGATAATCCTGTAGGTAACCAAAATCGTGGTGATAAAGATTATGCGCCACTACTGCCTTATGGCTTTGGTTTAACTTATCAAGATAAAAATACATTAGCGGATGACCTGAGCGAAAAATCACAAGTTTCTGCTAAATTAGAAGACTTAGTATTATTTGAACGTGCCGTAAAAGCACCATGGTCACTACAGTTGCAAAGTGGTTCTGAGCTGCAAGCTATGACCAGCAGCCGTGCAGCATTAAATGCTGTTAGCGTAAAAACCTTTGATAAAGACGTGCAAGAAGATGCGCGCGCAATCAGCTTTAATGGTAAGGAAGCAGCTGCTGTTCGTTTAATGGCGGCGTTCCCGTCGGATCTGCGCTCATACGTTGAAAAAGCTGGTCAGTTAGAAATGCAAATTAAAGTAGATCAAGCTGCTGATGCGCCGTTAATGCTAGGTATGCAGTGTGGTGAAAACTGTGACGGTCAATTTGATATTAGCAAACAAGTTAAAGGTACAAGTGATTGGCAGACGCTAACCGTTGATTTGAGCTGCTTTGCTGAACAAGGTGTGCAGCTTGGGCAAGTGTTCTCACCGTGGCAGTTAGCTACTGAAGGTGCATGGCAAGTATCAATTGCTAAATTATCATTAAGTAGCTCACACACGCAGGACTCTTCAGTCTCATGTCAGTAAAACCATATGTCGTTATTTTGCTAACAGGTGTACTTAGCGCCTGTCAGCAAACTGCTGAGCCTGTCAAAGCTAGCTTAGGTGATGGATGGCAGTTAGTTTGGCAAGATGAATTTTCACAAAATACTCTTGATTTGGCTAAGTGGCAACATGAAGTCAATTGTCGAGGTGGCGGTAATGATGAGCAGCAATGCTACACCGCACGAAGTGAAAACAGTTTTGTCAAAAATGGCTTATTGCATATTGTTGCTCGGCAAGAGCAATACACTGGGCCTTTACATAATCGCGATGAAGTAAGCAGCGATGCTGAGCGAGAAAAGGTGGCAACACAGCCTTTTACTTCTGCACGTTTACGTACTAAAAACTTAGCTGATTGGCGATATGGCCGTTTTGAAATTCGCGCTAAATTGCCTGCAGGACAAGGGGCGTGGCCTGCGATTTGGATGTTACCTACTGATTGGCATTATGGCCGCTGGGCATCTTCAGGCGAAATAGACATCATGGAAGCTGTGAATCTAAAGACCCTTACTGATGACAAAACAGCGCCAACAGGTAGCCTTGAGACACGCGTACACGGCACTTTGCATTACGGTGGTCCTGCGCCAGAAAATGTCTACAGTGGTACGCCTTATCGTTTCAGCGAAGCAGATAACCCGGCTGATAATTTTCATGTTTATGCCCTTGAATGGCAACAAGATGAAATTCGTTGGTATGTTGATGATGTTCATTATGCGACATTTCACCACGACCATTGGTATTCAACATCACAACAACAAGACGGCTCGTTTATAGAAAATAAGGGGTTTGCTCCATTTGATCAGCGTTTTCACTTACTCCTTAACTTTGCTGTAGGCGGAAACTGGCCTGCAAATGTGAATGACAAAGGCGTTGATTTTGCGGGTTACCCTAAGCAAATGCTGGTCGATTATGTACGTGTTTTTCAATGTAGTAAAAATATTGAAACAGGCATTGGTTGTGCAACTACACAGCCATCTGCAGTACAAATAAAGGGTAAGTAAATTATGAGCCAAAAGCCTGCAGATACATCGCCGAACTCGTTGTATCAGCTGGCTTTTGGTTCATTCTATCGGTTGAGCTTTTGTAGTAATAGCTGTCTTAACCTTCTCGCTGTTATTTCGTCGATATCTGCTAATATCCCTTGTACAGGCTCAGCTACATGGCTTGCTAAATCCACATCATCAGCAAAGACATAATGATTAAATAGTTGCTGCCATTTCTGCTTGTGCTCGTTTGGTAAGTCTTTAATCGCCAACATACTGTGCAGCATGGCATCAAATGGGTTTGCCAAATACTCTGGGGCTTGTCGCCACCAATAGTTTACTAATACATTAAATGGCCTGGTCGCGCTAACCTGATGCCACCATAGAGCAGGTATATAGATAGCATCGCCAGGGGTAAGGGTAGCTGATTGAGCCTTTGAAAGAGCCTCTTTAAAACGTGGAAAACGGCTCAAATCTGGGTTACTAAAATCAACTAAGCTAATTGCTTGTCCAGCAGGTGTAAACTCCAGCGGGCCAACGTAAAGGTTATTGACCTGATCGGTTGGCATTAGAGTAAAAGTGCGTTCACCAGCTGCAACACAAGCTAGGTTATCGGCATTGTCATAGTGAGCCGCAATCTGGCTATGATTCCCCACCCAGAGGCTTGTAAGGCAATTATAATCGGTCACTATTAATGGGTTCTCAAGGCTAAAGCCCGGAGCGCAATACTCTACTGCAGTGGAACCCATATACAACGAATCATTATCGGTTTGCGACAGTTTTAATGCTAGTTTTTGCAATACAGCCTGAAGACTATCGGCGTGCTGTGAAAAATTAAGCCCCGATAAATCAGCGTTATAAAAATACCGACCATGATGAATTGCCTCGCTACTAAAGCTTCGCACCGGAGCATTATTGGCAAGACCTAAAAGATAGTCTAAAGCGCTTTTAGAGCCTTGTTTAGCTGCAATTACTTGGGGCCAATCAGCACAGAGATCTCTTATTACCAGTGGTTCAGTAAGCTCAGCTAAAAAAGGTTTAAGATCAGCAATGCTTGAAGCCTGGCATTCTTTAATTGGCGCAGCCGCAAACATTACTGCTGAGCCCATTTTCTATTAAGCAAATGAGGGATTTTTTCCATTGATGCCAACACCATATAAATAGCCTGCAAGTCACCTTGCTGTTGTAACTGCTTAAGTTGCTCAGCGGTTAAATCATGTAGTACCTGTTGGTTAATGGTATAAAAGCCGTTCACTGTGACTTTTTCGCCATTTTTATCCGCATATTCAATACTGAAAGATTCGAGTAAATTAACGCTAAGCAAACGCTCAAAAAAGTGGTTAATTGTTTGATGTTCTTGATGTAACGCGTTAAGTACTTGAGCAATATGGTTTAAATAATCGCTATTACCACCATGTTCAAGAAAAATTGCTTCGCCATCGCGTGTGCTTATGCGTGGGCTATCTAAATCAATATGTACCACCAGTGATTGCTCAGGAATGCCATTGTTATACTGAGTTTGTTGACCAATTAAAAATGGCTGGCGCTGCATACTCAGTGGTAAGTAACTCAGCTGTAATTCACCTTGTTCGTTTAGCAGTAAGTTCTCGCCATTTTCAAAACCAAATAAAGCTAAGGCTTCGAATTGACCTGTTTGAGGGTGCTTACGAAATACGATAGGTTGATTTGCTTGGACTTTAGCAAATTCACTTGGAAATACGGTAGCGCAGCTAATATTATCGCCCCAGTTAGCACCGCGTGTGGTGATGACTTTTAGGTCTTTATGGCTGATGTTATCAAGTAATACATGATTGGCCATTGGGCCTCCTAATGCTGAGATTAAATAGGTTGTATGCCAAATTGCTGAATATGATTTAACAGCTCACGGTTAGTTGGTAGTTGTTGTAATCCGCGTTTGGCTTGTTGTTGGTTAGCACTAAAGTGCTCAATAATAGCCGTTGGCATTGCAAGTACAGGGAATTGTGGTAGTTGTTTCATACCATAAAGTACATACTGGTAACTGGCCGCAGAGAAGACCTCTTGAGTGCGGTCAAAGTCGTTTAGCCACGGGCTTTGATATTGCCAAAGTGCTAAGTTTTCTTGCAGCTGCGCAGGGATTGAGTTTGCCTCTTTATGAGCTTGCCAATAGGGGCTAGTGCGCTTTGACAGCACATAATGCAGCTTTAAAAACTCAATGATACGTTGCCAGCGATAATGGCATTGCTCATCAAAACGCTTTGCCAGTGTCGGCATTGCAGCACGATGAGTGGGGAAATTGGCAAGTAAATTATTAAGACCAAGTTCCACCATGACTAACGCTGAGGCTTCAAGTGGTTCAATAAAGCCTGCAGACATACCAATAGCTAAACAGTTTTTATACCAAAAACGGCGTCTATAGCCGGGGTTAAAACTGATTTCACGAAATGTCAATTCACTTTGTTCTGTGCCAGGCTGGGTTTTTGCAATGTATTGGCTAAGTGCATGTTTCGCATCTTCGCTACTGGCAAAGCGGCTTGAGTACACCATACCAAGACCACGGCGGCTTTGTAGGCCAATATCCCAAATCCAACCCGCATCTTGAGCAGTGGCTTTGGTATAAGAAAGAATCTCTTGTTGCGGGTTTAAATAAGGTACCTGAACGGCAACTGCTCGGTCGTTAAATAGCACATCTTGTTGCTCGATTAGTTCGATACCGTAATGCTGATGTAACAGCTTTGCGTGGGTGCCAGAGCAATCAATAAATATATCACCCGTGATAGCGCCATGATCGTGTGTTTGTAATGAACTAATATAGCCATCCTCATCACTATTGATGCTTTCAACATGGCTGACGATATGCTCAACTTTTAGTTTTGTAGTGCAGTGCTGTTGCAGCAGCATGGCAAACTTACCAGCATCTAAATGATAGCCATAGTTTGCTTCACCTTGATAGGCGCTATGTAAGTGGTTTTTCGGCGCTTTATGGTGATCGCACAAGTAGGTTTGGCTTGCCACTGCGTGACTAAAACTCACGGCATCTTTGTTGGCAAACCAGTAAGGTGCAATATTTAATTGCTGATAAGCCACCGGTAAGCTGAATGGGTGATAATAATGTGCGTCGCCTTCATCGTCGCACCAGCTATCAAAGCGTGAACCCTGTTTAAAAGACGCATCACAGCGTTGAATAAATTCACTTTCGCTAATGCCGATGGTTTTTAAGGTTTGTCGCATGGTTGGCCAAGTACCTTCACCAACACCTATAGTGGCAATATCTGGCGATTCAATTAGTGTAATGTGTGCGTTGTGAGTTAAGTGGGGTTGGGCAGCAATTAAGCCTGCAGATAACCAACCCGCAGTACCCCCACCTAAAATGACGACTTTTTTTACTTCATTCTGTTGCATGTTCAAGGCTACCTAAAATGCTATATAGACAAACTAGCATAATTGCGAAAAAAAAAGCCGCTGTTGAGCGGCTTTTTTGACAACAAAATGCTAGAACGAGTAGCGGAAGCCGATGTTATAGCGCGCACCGTATTGGTTTGCACGTAACAGCTGCTCTGAGTAACGAACGTAGGTACGTTGCGTTTCGTCTGTAAGATTTAGACCTTCAACAAACACCGTTAGTTTTTCATTAACTGCGTAGTTCACATTGATATCCCACTGGCCGTAAGACTCAGTAAAGATAGGTGAAGCATGTTGGTCAAAGCCTGTTAGGAACTCATCACGCCAGTTATAAGAAATACGTGCTGATAAACCGTCTAAATCATAAATTGCTGAGAAGTTAGCTGAATCACTTAAACCAGGTAAAGCAAATTGATAGCCGATTGCATCTCGGTCAGCTTCAACATCACCAAATACGAAAGTCGCGTTGGCTGCAATACCAAAACCTGAATCACCAAACATATGTTGAGCTGCCAGTTCCCAGCCCCATAGATTTGCTGTTTCAACGTTGTTATCACGCGAAATGAAGAAGCTTGCGAGTGGATCTGTATCGTTACCAACGATAGGCGTGCCTTCTTCTGTACCTTGGTTTTCGTTGATCTTATCGTGAATTGCTTGGTCAGATGGTTGCTCACCTGCTGCTGCTAAATCTTCACGAGCTTGCTCTGCACGATCACCAATGAATGGGTCAGTAATGCCGTCGATCGTTTCTTCAGTTGTAATATTAACTAAGAAGTTATCAACTTGCTTACGGTAGTAACCTGCTGATACATAGCTGCCTTCACCGTAGTAGTACTCAAGTGATAGGTCGATATTGTCAGCGGTATAAGGTTTTAAGTTTGGGTTACCTACAGCAACTTTTCGTTGACCAACTTTAGGGTTACCTAAAAATGACGTTGTTGAACGAAGCGCGCCAACTGGAGGGCGAGCAAGGCTTCGGCTGTAAGAGAAACGAGCGATGACGTCTTCAACTACCTCGATGTTCATATCGATGCTAGGTAAAAACTCTTTGCTGCTACCTTCACCATTTGAGAAAGAGCGCTCATCAGCGTAAATGTATGACCACTCGTTACCGTTAACCCATTCCATTGCAACAGCAGGGCGCTCTAAGCTGTTTGCTGTAACATCCGTTGATTCGTAACGTAAACCCGCAGTGATGTTCACTGGCATACCGTTGAACTCTGTTTCGAAGTTAGCTTGTGCGTATACGGCTGTTGTTTCTTCGCTGACACGGTGATCGTCATCGATTGGGCCTGATTGCACCATACCATTTACATCAGCAGGCCAGCTACATGCACCAATGCCGCCATCTGGGTGATCACAGTCAATGCTTTCTGCAATCGCAACGATGTCATCAAAATCAGCATCATAATAGTAATTTAATAGCTTATCGCTACCACCGCCAGAGAAACCGTCAAGTAAACCTGAGCTATCTACTCGAGTGAACATGCTGTCATCGTACCAATCAGCGGAGTTTAACCACCAACCAGCAGCTAGCTGACCTGAATAAGCAGTCGTGGTGCGGAAGTCGATTTTAGTGTGTGACATACCAAAGTTAATGCTCGAAAGAGCACCGCTGTCCTCATTATACCAAGTACCTTTTAGTTGATATTGGTCAAGGTCATTCGTGTTAGTGTCTTTGTTTACACCGGCAAAAAGCGTCCCTAAGTCGCTAGGTAAAATTTCTGCTTGGCCATTAGTTAAGGTCATATCGATTAGCGGAATTTCGCCTTTGCTGAAGTCAGCCATTTTTTCGTCGATATTGACGGTTGGGTTTTCACACCATGAACATGAGGTGTTACCGATGATCATAAATGCATCATGGCCAATACCAACACCGGCACTTTCTGCCGATGAGTTGTGTGCATCAAACTCAATGTTTAAGTTGTCTGTTACTTGCCAATCAATGTTTAAACCAAGCGATTTATTTTCGTTGGTTGTCGCGCCACGATTTAAGTTTGTAGAGTAGTCACCACCAATCTCAGTTACTTGAGTGTAAGTACCGTTTTCATTGATAGTTGCAGCACTTACGTTACCGCCATTATTGAACCAAACACCAAAGCTACGACCATCTTTTTCAAACTCAAGCTTTGAATACGTGTAATCGACTGTCGCTGTAATACGGTCATTAGGTGCATATTGCAGCACAAGTTGGCCATTGGTACGTTTACGTGAATTGTCAGAAAACGCGTAACCAGCATTCTGCGGATACCAAGTAGCACCATCAGCGCGTTGGTTGTTATCTGTGACAGCTAAATCAGGAGATGATGAAATATCAACATTTGGGATCCAGTTATCAACCGCCATTGATTGTTCACGGTTATCACGCTCTTGCACTGAACCTGAAATTAAGATACCAAATTTGTCATCGTTGAATGTGTTGCTGTAAATACCTGAAAGTTCAGGTGTTACATCGCTACCTGTTTCGTTTGATGTATCGTGAACGGCTTTTGCGCCAATCGATGCGTGTAGGCCAGGATTAGAGAGAGGTTTTGCAGTGGTGATATTAACGGTTGCACCAATACCACCGCTAGGGATATCAGAGCGAGCTGTTTTGTATACTTCAACACCACTCACACTTTCAGTTGCGATATCACCAAAATCAAATGAACGACCACCGGTTGTTGGCATTTGACGATTGTTAAGCGTTACTAAGTTAAATTCAGGACCAAAACCACGAACTGTAATTTTGCTACCTTCACCGTTACTTCGGTCAATAGACACACCGGTAATACGTTGTAAAGATTCAGCTAAGTTGGTATCTGGGAATTTACCAATATCTTCTGAAGTAATTGCATCAACAACACCTGCAGATTGACGTTTGATATCCATTGATTTTACAAGACTTCCGCGAATACCGGATACTTGTATTACTTCAATATCACTCGCTTTGTCGGGCTGTTCTTCGGCGACAGCTGAGTGAGGAACTAGCGCGCTTAGACCCATTGCCATAGACAGGCTAATAGCAAGCTGCTTTTTCTTGAAAAGTGTGTGGTTCATGCAAATCTCCAGATTTGGTTTTAAATAATGTTGTCGTCTATTTTTTGTAAGCGCTTACATTTTTTTCCAAAAAAAATCGCCGAACCCGATTTTATAAATGTAACCGCTTACATTACGTTATTGGAAAGTAAAACAATCGTCAATATAAATAACGAGTTAAGATCAGGGTAAATTTCTATGCTTATGTTATTAT